>JAACJX010000626.1 GCA_014237545.1 Ardenticatenia bacterium
GGCCGACCACGCCTTCGGGTCGCGACGCTGGAGCTGGAGAATGTCCACCGGCATGGGTTCCATAGGGGCGAAATTGTAATGGGGAATGGGTCGCGTTGCAAACAGGACGAGTTTTCAATTACCCGATCCAGGGTTGCATCCCCTTTGGTCAGCTCGTATGCAAGAAGAACGGGGAGAACACCGGGAATCGCGGCGCGCGCCGGGGCTTAGTGAACCATTCTCCGCGCCCTCCGCGTCCCGATTACTCACGATCAGACTATGGCAAAACCCTTCTGCCTGGTAACGATAACGTGACGAGAATGGGCAAACGGTTAAAATTCACGGTCATGATTACCGGCATCCATCACATCCAGATCACCATCTCTCCCGACGACGAAGCGGCGGCGCGGACCTTCTACCTGGACCTGCTGGGNCTGGCCGAGGTCGAGAAGCCCGATTCGCTGCAAGGCCGCGGCGGNTTCTGGGCGCAGGNNGGCGACCGGCAACTCCACGTCGGCGTCGAGGACGGNGTCGACCGCCGCCGCACGAAGGCCCACGTNGCCTACCAGGTGAGCGACCTGGCGGCNTGGCGCGAGAAGCTGGCCGCGNCCGGCATCGAGGCGCTCGACAGCGTGNCCATCCCCGGCTTCGACCGTTTCGANTGCCGCGACCCGTTCGGCAACCGTATGGAGTTCATCCANCCGTTATGAGCGACCAGGACCCNACCCANCGCTTCTCAGACCGGGCNGAGAACTACGCCCGCTATCGCCCCGGCTACCCGCCGGCCGTCCTGGCNTGCCTGCGCGACGAGTGCGGGCTGANGCCGGCGTCGGTCNTCGCCGACNTCGGCTCCGGCACGGGCATCCTGACGGAGATGTTCCTGGCCAACGGCAACCGCGTCTTCGCCGTGGAACCCAACGAGGCGATGCGCGGCGCGGCCGAGGCGACGCTGGCCCGCTATCCCGGGTTCACCAGCGTTGCNGGCCGNGCCGAGGCCACNACGCTNCCCGCGGCCAGCGTCGACTTCGTCACTGCCGGGCAGGCATTTCACTGGTTCGACGCCGCAGCCAGCCGGGTGGAGTTCGGCCGTATCCTGCGGCCCGGCGGCTACGTCGCCTTAGTATGGAACGCGCGGGACTACGAAGGCGATCCGTTGATGGCCGCCTATGAGCGCGTGCTGGGCGATTTCGGCCTGGGCTACACGACCGTGCGGCATCGCGCCCATGACGGCGACATGGACGCGCTGTTCACCCGCGGCCGGGAGTTTCGCAGCTTCAGCCACACCCGGCGAATGGATTTCGCCACCTTTTGGGGCGGCTTTCTGTCGGCCTCCTACGCGCCATCGCCGGGCGACCCAACCTACGAGCCGATGCATTCGGCACTGCGGGCCGTCTTCGACCGCTATGAGGAAGAGGGCCTGGTGACTTTTGTTTACGCGACGCACCTCTATTTCGGGCAACTGTAAGCGGTTGCGCGGCCAAACCTCAGAGGTCCTCAAGACCTCTGAGGTTTAGGACCCCCTCTCTGTGTAATTTCCCCCAATTCTCCCAATTTCGCGCCGACCCTATTGACAACCGGGTCGTAGTAGATTATCATCTAATTAGTTAGACAATCATCTAACACAGTAGATAACCATCTAATAGGGTTACGCGCATCAGGAGAATAGCCATGTCACCACTGGACACATACACGCAAACGGTCAACCTTATCNAAGAAGAGAAGTGGCAACGCTTCAGCGAGTGGCAGGAGCGGGAAGANATCATGGCCGCGCCGCGCCTCCCGTTGCGGCAGCGACTCATGCGCGCCGGCGGCGACAAACTTGTCGCGCTGGGGCGGCGCATGCAGGAATCGGCCGGCATGCCCTTGACGGGCGAATTGGCGAACCCTTGCTGAGACGCTNAACTGTCCGCATGAAACCCCCAATTGAACTACGCACGCGACAGGTCGGGCCGTGGCCGATGAATACCTACGCGCTGGTTTGCACTGAAACCGGGCACAGCGTTCTCTTCGACCCCGGCGCTGACCCCGCCGCATTGACCGACATGCTGGCCGGCACGACGCCGGTAGCGATTCTGCTGACCCATACCCACCCCGACCACGTCGGGGCGCTGGACGAGATGCGCCGGCGGTTGGGCGTGCCGCTGGGCGCGTTCGACGGGCCGCATCTCAACGGCCTGGTGCTCGATGAAGAGATAGCGCTGAGCGACGGAAGCCTGTTCGCCGTCGGCCGCCACACTTTACACGTCTATCACACGCCGGGTCACATCGCCGACCAGATCTGCTTCCTGGTCGAGGGCGACAACAAGGCCATCGTCGGTGACACGCTCTTCGATGGCGGGCCGGGCAAGACCTGGTCGGCCGAGGGTTTCCGGCAGACGCTGGAGTCGCTGCGCGTGGTGCTGGGCTGGCCCGACGAGACGGTCTGCTACCCGGGCCACGGCCCCCACTTCCGGCTGGGCGACCGGCGCGCGCAGATCGAGGCCTTCNTCGCCCGCGATCACGGCGATTTCTTCGGCGACGCCACGTGGGATTAAACCTTGAATTTACCGGGACCCGGATGACGCGGAACGCGCGGGTTTATGTCCTCCAAACTTGCGCGTTTCGCGGAGTCCGAAGGCCCGNTACTGCTTTTANTTNACGGGAGCCGACATTGAACGAAGCCAAGCCACCTGCCGGCATGCGCAGCTTCACGGTCATCTGGTTCGGCCAGCTGGTCTCCATGCTCGGCACGGGCATGACCAACTTCGCCCTGTCGTTCTATATCTTCGAGAAGACCGGCCAGGCCACGGCCCTGACCATCGCCATTTTCTGCTTCGTCGCNCCCAGCATCATCCTCAGCCCGCTGGCGGGGGCGCTGGTNGACCGCTGGAANCGCAAGATGGTCATCATCCTGGCCGACNTGGCGGCGGGCNTTGTCACCATTGGCTGGTTGTTCATNCTCCTGACGNCGGGCGACCTGGAGNTGTGGCAGATCTATCTGGGCAACGTCGTGGCCGGCGCGTTCAACGCGCTACAGTTTCCGGCCTTCTCGGCGGCAGTGACGCTGCTGATCCCCAAGGCGCAGTATGGCCGCGCTTCGGGCATGCTCAATTTCGCCGGGGCGGCCTCGGAGATTCTGGCGCCGGTCTTCGCCGGGGCGCTGCTGGGGCCGTTCGGGCTGGTGTCCATCATGCTGGTGGACGTGATCACATTCATCGTCGCCATCGNCACCGTCCTGGTCGTCTACATGCCCCAACCGGAGCCGGAAGCCGTCCCGGAAGGCAGCCGGCGGCCGAGTATCTGGCAAGACTCGCTCTTTGGCTTCAAATATATCAAGGAGCGGCCGAGTCTGCTGGGGCTGCAATTCACCTTCACCGCGCTCAATTTCATCGGGGCGTTCAGCGGGGTGATCATCGTGCCGATGATCCTGGCGCGCACGGCCAACAACGCCGCGTCGCTGGCCACGGTGCAGTCGATCGCCGCGTTCGGCGGCGTGGCCGGCGGCTTGCTGATGAGCACGTGGGGCGGGCCGAAGCGCAAGGTGACNGGCGTGCTGCTGGGCATGTCGCTGGAAAGNTTGCTGGGGCCGGTCNTCATCGGCCTGGCCANGGCCGTGCCCGGNTGGGCGGCCGGCGGCTTCCTGATGCAGTTGTTCAATCCGATCATCAACGGCTCGAACCAGGCCATNTGGCAATCGAAGGTGCCGCCGGCGGTTCAGGGGCGCGTGTTCGCCACGCGCCGCATGATCGCCCAGGTGAGCTTCCCGCTGGCGCTGCTGTTTGCCGGGCCGCTGGCCGNCCGGGTGTTCGAGCCGGCCATGTCGGGCAACGGCTGGGCGGCGGCCGTGTTCGGGCCGCTGGTGGGCACCGGACCGGGCGCGGGGATGAGCTTGATGGTATTATTGAGTGGGATAATCGGTATCGTCATCGGTCTCGTCGTCTATGCCATCCCGTCGGTCCGCAACGTCGAGACGATTTTGCCCGACTTTGATGCCATTCCCGCGGCAACGACCAGCCCGGCGCCCGCGACGGCGTCGCTACAAGTAGAAAGTGAATAAGATGATTGCAATCGGCGACAAAAAATTTGATTGGGACCTGGGCACCGCCTACGACTTCTTTATCAGCCTGTGGGCGCTGCACCAGCCGGAGAATCTCGGCCTGCGCGGCTCGTGGGCGGCCGGGGTGCGCTCGCGCCTGCCGGCCACGGAGCGGGAAATCCT
>JAACJX010000231.1 GCA_014237545.1 Ardenticatenia bacterium
GACCGCCTACATGCGCTTTACGCCCAGTAAATCCGGATAACGCTTGGCCCCTACGTATTACCGCGGCTGCTGGCACGTAGTTAGCCGGGCCTTATTCTGGGGGTACTGTCCTTTCTCATCCCCCCAAAAAGGAGTTTACGACCCGAAGGCCTTCGTCCTCCACGCGGTGTTGCTGGATCAGGCTTTCGCCCATTGTCCAATATTCCTAGCTGCTGCTACCCGTAGGNNTCTGGNCCGTGTNNCAGTNCCAGTGTGGNNGNNCANNCTCTCANNCCNNCTACCCGTCTNNGCCTTGGTAAGCCATTACCTTACCAACTAGCTGATGGGACGCTGGCTCCTCCCGGAGCGCCTGAACTTTAGTCATCGTTTTCCAAACACGAGGACATCTGGGGTATTAGCTATCGTTTCCAATAGTTATTCCCCACTCCGGGGCAGATCACCAACGCGTTACTCACCCGTTCGCCACTTTCACCCCCAGACGAATCCAAGGGATCACGTTCGACTTGCATGCTTTAAGCACACCGCTAGCGTTCATCCTGAGCCAGGATCAAACTCTCCATAAAAGGTTTGTTTGAATCCCGTATTTGACTACGAGATTTAATCTCAAAAATTAGGGCCCAGAATTTAATCTGTTTCTATCACTATTCAGTTGTTAAGGCCGCAGGGTAGTCCGTTTAAAGATTTCACTCTCCGCCCGCGCTCGATTCGAAAAGTTGAGATAGTAACTCGGACAACAGGCATAACCCGTGTCCATTTCCTGTCTCTTCTGTTGTTATCTCGCGAGGTCGGCGTCCTTTCCCCACCAGGAATTCATATTATACACGTTTCTGAATTCCTGTCAAGACCCAATTTCATGCGAAAATTGCGGTTCCAGTGCGGAGACCGCCACTTTGTCACATTACTCTATTCAGTTTTACCGATGTGCCGCTTATTCCGCGGCGACATCTCTGTAATGGGTCAACGATTTAGGATTATATATTCCCTGCTTGAGTTTGTCAATACCCAATTTGGAATTTTGATGAAATTCGTTTTCTCGTCTCGTTTCTCTCTGTTATCTCGGCGTAAATCTCTGTTATCTCGGCGTAAATCTGAGGGAGTGTATCTCCTTTTCGCTTTAATCATAGAAAAAAATAAAAGCGCGCCGGTTCGTCAGTCCAGCGCGCTTCATTTCCACCTTTCGCCGGTGGATGATGGAGTCTGCTAACTAGAACAGGCTCATCAGGAGCGCGGTCGTGGGGTTGGCATCGGCTGGTAACAGCAGACCGATCAACCAGGCGACGACGGCGATGGCGATAGCGGCGACCAGGGCGCCCACAAATCCATGTACCTTCATGCCAGGTACAAACCTGTCGGCAATCATTAGCACCACGGCCGCCACGACAAGGCTGACCAGCGCGCCAAACCACCCACCACCAATGTTGATGCCCAGCGCGCCGAGCAACCAGTTCACCAGCCAAGCGACGATAGCGATGACTGCGCCGGCGACGAATGCGCCGACAAAGCCGTCAACCGTCAGGCCCAAGTTCAAACGTCCAACAATGTAAATAACGATGGCGTAAAGGACGAGAGCAACCAAAACACTCAAAATGGTATTCATAATTCAATCCTCCGAACACAAACATGTTCTGTAAACGAAACGCTCTCGCGGAAGACCCGCGAACGTTCTCTTACCCGTAGATCGGCTGCAGGGAGTTGGGTTGACGAGACCTCACCTTTGCCGCCGCGACGCGAAATGCGCATCAACATGCAATCAATTGCATGCCACGGGTCGACAATTACATAAAAGATAACCCTTTTGATTTCAAATGGTTACGCGGACTGCGCCACGAAATTCTAAAGTCGCTTCGGGTCACCTTGAAAATACTGTAAGCTCGGGGAACCACGGCCCCATCTTGTCTTGACCAGCGCCCGGACTCATCGTACACTGCAATCATAACTGTATAGGTAGAATTTCTCGGGATATACCCTTATCGTTAGGTGATTTATATGGAACTGGGCGCCCATGGCCCGGCCGAGGAGGGGACGATTGATGACCCGCGCATTCCTGTTATCGGCAATATTTTGTACCTTATTTATTGGAGCAGTCGCCATACTTCTCCCTTCCACGACCGCCGCCGAACCCGCCCAACTACCTCAGGTCTACTTTCCCGCCGTCACCCACGGTTATTGTGGCCCCTTTTATGATCCATTTGACGATCCGCAGCTCGGTTGGATCAATCGCCCTTTCGGCGATCTGCGAGCCGAGGTCAGGCAGGGAGAGTACATCCTCCAATTTACCGGCAGCGGTATGGTCTGGTTGGTGCCTGGACCGGTCTGCGAGCACGCGACTTATAGAGCGGCNGTCGATACCAGGTGGGTGGGCGCTCCGGGTAACTTCGCGGGGCTGCTGATCGATCTGGATGACCAAGCCCGGTCCGGCTATTTGTTTGCCATCAACACCGACNATCGGGTGTGGCTCGTTTTCGAGGTAGCCGGCGGCTCGTTGAGAACAATCATTCCGCCCACGGGCAACGATGCCATCTTGCCAGGGGNTGCTGTCAACAGGTTGGCGGTTGAGCGAATTGACCAGACGTTACATCTGTCTATCAACGGCACATCAGTCGGCGAGTTGCGNGACAATCGGCCGGATCGACCCGTCATCGCCGGGGTGGCCGCCGCCAGTTACACTACCCAGGCTCAGGCGGAGGCACGATTCGATAACTTCGCGTATGGACCGGGAGAGCCGGCTCAATGACTATGAGCTCATTCGCTTGATCAATCTGACGGAATTTCGTCACCAGTCTTTTCCTGGCATATCATTATGATATGGCTTCGGGCTTTCCTCTAAAGCGAAAACTGATTGACAATGGGCACATCGCCAGCATCGTCGTCGTGCTGGTGGCTTTCATCGTCACCTATGCCGAATATTTNTCCAACCGGCAATCACCCTCCGGGCCGCCATTCACCGCCACGGCCCTGGCCGTAGCCACCGTCCTGGGAGCGATCTACCTTCTCCTCACCATTGCCGGACCAGCCCGCTTCGTGCCCGTTTTCGGCCGTCACGCTCTGGCGGCCTATTTCATCATCCTTGTCCTCCTGATGCTGGCGATTGCCTTTATCCTNGCCGGAGCCAACGGGATATGGCTCATTTTCATGCCCATCATCGCCACGGCTACCACGGACTTACCTCCCAGACAACGCTGGATTATCTATTCCGCGGTTCTTTTCGGAATGGCTGCGCCTTATTATGTTCGCTTTGGAGAATGGCAGCCGGCGCTCTGGGCCACACTCACGTTCAGTCCGGCCATTATTTTCGTCGTCATATTTGTCCGAGCCACGCAGTTGGCCGAACAGGCACAAGCGAAAGCTGAATCTTTGGCCACTGAATTGGCAGAAGCAAACCAAAAGCTGGCCGACTATGCCATCCAGGCGGAGGAGATGGCGACCGTCCAGGAACGAAACCGCCTGGCCCGCGAGATCCACGACAATCTGGGGCACTACCTCACGGTCGTCAATGTGCAAATCAACGCCGCTCGGGCNGTACTGGAGAAGGATCCGGCTCGGGCCGACGCATCACTCGACAAGGCCGCCCGTCTGGCCCAGGAGGGACTCGCGGCCGTGCGGCAATCGGTATCTTCCTTGCGCGAATCTCCTCTCGGCCGACAATCCCTAGTCGAGGCTATCAGAACGCTCGCGGTAGAGACGCAGGCATCAGGGATCATCGCTGAATTAAAGGTAAAAGGAGAGGCTCGCCCACTCGACCCTCGCGCCGAGTTGACACTCTACCGAACGGCTCAAGAAGGGCTGACGAATGTGCGCAAGCATGCCCGGGCTTCGCGGGTGGACGTGACCATTGATTTTGAAATCCCCGCGAAGGTGAGCCTTGAGGTNTGTGACAANGGGCTTGGCAAGGACCCGGAGTCGGCCGGGGCTGGTTTTGGCCTGTTAGGTATAGAGGAACGGGCCCGCCAGCTGGGCGGCACTGTCGCCGTAAGATCCGGGCATGGGGCCGGCTACTGCCTCATTGTCGAGCTCCCTACTCTAGCCGTGGAACCGGATAGCAGTAGCTAAGAGGGGGTTACTGTATGAGGATTAAAGTTCTGCTTGTTGATGATCAGGCCCTGTTCCGCGAGGGGCTTAGCACGTTGCTATCTCTAAAAGACGACATTGAAATCATAGGCGAGGCCGGTAACGGTCTGGAAGCGCTGGAGATGGCGGCGAAGTTGCAACCTGACGTGATCCTGATGGATTTGCGCATGCCCGTGCTCGACGGAGTAGCCGCGACCCGCCAGCTGAAGGAAAACAACCACCCGGCCCGCGTGATCGTCCTGACCACATTCGACGATGACGAGACAGTATTCGACGGGCTGCGAGCCGGGGCCGTAGGCTATCTGTTGAAAGACGTATCTTCCGACATACTGACTGAAGCCATTCGCGCCGCCGCCCGCGGCGAGAGCTTTTTGCAGCCCTCCATCGCGGCCAAGGTNCTGGCCGAGTTCAATCGGCTGGAAGATCGCCGGCCGGCGGCCCGTTCATCCGGTCTCATCGAACCGCTCTCCGAAAGAGAACTGGAGATAGTACGCCTGCTGGCGAATGGTGAAAGCAACAAGGAGATAGCCGTTCGGCTCTATATAACCGAGGGCACAGTCAAGAACCACGTCACAAACGTTCTGGGGAAACTCGGCGTTCGGGATAGGACACAAGCGGCGTTGAGGGCGAGGGAACTGGGGCTAATCTAGCGGTTTTGTGCCTTTGATGCACGGGCCTGCCCTCTATCGTCCTGGGCATCCTGAGGTGTATCGCCCTTCTGATGCGCATCGATCAAATCGAACAGATCGACTGTCCGATCCATGTCCTCCCAATGACCCTCCAGGACTTTTGGCCGCCGCAATTGCGCGATGAATATATCGGAACCCAGAAACATGTCGCCGACCACTTTATCCTGAGTGCGATCATTTCGCTGAAGCAACTCGTTGAGCGCCTCACGAATATCCAGAGTAGGCCTGGACGGCAACTTGTCAGTCATCTAGTTCCTATACATAACGATAAACCCAATACCGCTTCCATTGTACCCCTCGGCCCTGATCCCGCACGTAAAAAGCACGTTGAACTTATCGACTCCATAGGGGGAATCTATAACCACCGACCGCCACGAAGGCGCCTTTCCTGCCTGTCGCCGCCCCATGAGAGATGCGCTATAGTTGCCGGTAATCCACCCACATCATACACCAGGAGAAAGCTTAACCCATGAGCCATCATGACCAACAGGCCATCGAAGCGCGCATTGATGAACGTATTAACGAAACACTCGAATACTGGATCGAGCAGTTGGGGCGGTTGTGCGCCCAGCCGAGTATCTCGGCCCAACGACTCGGCATCGACGAATGCGCCGATCTGACCGCCACNATGCTGCGCGAGGAAGGCTTCGCGGCCGAGATCCTTCCGACCGGCGGGAGCCCNATCGTTTTCGGNCAGCNCGAGGGGCAGAGTGAGCGCACCCTGCTGTTCTATAATCATTACGACGTCCAGCCNCCGGAACCTTTGGAGNTGTGGGACACTCCNCCNTTCACTCTGACCCGCGTCGGCGATACGCTCTATGCCCGCGGCGTAAGCGATGATAAAGGGCAGCTCATCACGCGCATGGCCGCCACGGCCGCCGTGCGCGACGTNCTGGGCCANTTGCCTGTGCGAATCAAGTATTTTGTAGAAGGTGAGGAAGAGGTCGGCAGCCCNAATATCCCCGGCGCTATCGATGCCCACAAAGACAAATTCTCCGCCGANGCCTGCGTCTGGGAATTCGGNTCGGTCGATTATTCCGGCCGTCCGGAACAGACCCTGGGGATGCGCGGCCTGTGCTATGTGGAGCTGGAAGTTCACACCGCTGCTCTCGATTGCCNTTCCGGCCTTGGGGGATCGCTGATTCCCAACGCGGCATGGCGGCTTGTGTGGGCCCTCAGCACCATCAAGGGGCCTGATGAACGAATTCGCATTCCCGGTTTCTACGACAACGCNCTTCCCGCCACGGAACGCGATCTGGCCTACCTGGCGGANCAGCCCGACCATTCGGCTAATATGNTGAAGACCTACGGCGTAGAGAGTTTCTTGANAGGCATGACCGGCGGCACAGAATTGCGCCGGGCGGCCGTCTTCGAGCCCACCGCCACCATCAACGGCCTGAATTCCGGCTACCAGGGGCCAGGAGCAAAGACTGTGCTGCCGGCCGCGGCCAGCGCCAAAATCGATTTCCGTCTGGTGCCGAACCAAACCCCGGAAGAGATCGTCCCGTTGCTGCGCGCCCATCTCGACGCCGAAGGTTTTTCCGACGTTGCTGTTCGCTACGTGGCCGGGGTCAAGCCGGCCCGGACCGATCCGGATCATCCGTTTGTACAGATGTCGATCCACGCGGCCCACGACGTCTATGNCCTCGCCCCCATTGTCGAGCCGCTGATCGGCGGGAGCGGTCCTCTGCACCCGTTCATCCACGTGCTAGGGCTGCCGGTGGTGACGTCCGGCTGCGGTCATCCGGAGAGTCGAGTCCACGCGCCAAACGAAAACATCCGCATACCGGACTTTATTAACGGCATTCGCCACACAGCCCGCATTATCACCCGCTTNGCTGACCTCTAAATCGCCTGGTAACAAAAAAGAGCGCGATGGCAATTGTCTAGCCATCGCGCTCTCACTATTGGGTCGAATATCGTTACNTCTCGGCCGCCGCTATCGCCTCGCCAAANTCGAGTAGCGCGCGCACCCTATCATCGTTGGGCGCTTCGGCATACACCCGNAGCACCGGTTCAGTGCCCGATGGCCGGATGAGCAGCCAGCTTCCATCGGCCAGATAGTACTTGATCCCATCGCTGGTGCGCACTTCTTCCACAAGGACGCCNGAGATNCTGTCTGGNGCGGTATCGACCAGCTTTTGCGTCANTGCCGCCTTGGCCACCGGACGCGACAGCTTCAGGTCAGTCCGCGCATATTGCGCAGGGCCATACGCTTCCAGTAGTTCGTCGACCATCACGTGCAACGGCTTATGCGCCTCGGCCAACACCTCGAGCAGCAGGAGCCCCATCAATACGCCATCCCCNTCAGGAATGTGCCCGTGGATACTCATCCCGCCGGACTCCTCGCCCCCCATCACCACGTCATTGTCGATCATGAGATCGGATATATGGTTGAAGCCGACGGGCGTCTCGACCACGGTCAGACTAAAATCAGCGGCGATCCGGTCTATCATCCGTGTCGTGGAGACCGTGCGGACAACGCGGCCGCGCAGCCCTCTCTTTTCCAAAAGGTAGCGCAAGATGAGACCAAAGATTCGGTGCGGGTCGACAAACTGCCCTCGCGCATCGACCGCGCCGATGCGGTCCGCGTCGCCGTCGGTCGCCAGTCCAGCATGGCGGTTGCTGTTCTGCATGACCGAGGCCAGCAAACTCAGATGTTTGGCAATCGGTTCAGGATGGATGCCGCCAAAGCCTGGGTTCATCTCGTCGCGCAAGTTGTAAACGTCTGTTCGCGTTCGCATCAGCATCTNGCTGATCGTCCGCCGCCCCGCGCCATACATGGCGTCATGGGCCACGCGCAGCTCGCCTTCGTGAATGATGTCAAGATTGACCAGTGTCCCCAGGTGCTCGTAATAGGCCCAGGCCGGATCGAACTTCACAATCCGGTCGGCCCGAATCGCATCCTCTAAGGTCATAAGCCGGGGCTCGCGGCTGGCTTTTTCGTTGCTATCCAGAAACGCTTCTACCCGGCGGTGCTGTTCTGGGCTGGCGCTGCCGCCGTAGGAAGCCTTCAGCTTGACGCCGTTGTATCGTGGGGGGTTGTGGCTGGCGGTTATCATGACGCCGGCGGTGGCATTGCGGTTGGCGACCGCGTAGCTGATGGCCGGGGTCGGCGTGTCGGCGCGAGCGAGCAACGCGCGGATATTGTTCGCCGCCATGACACAGGCGACCTCAGCGGCATAGCGGTCCGAGAGAAATCGTGTGTCAAAGCCTATTACAACGCTGGGGTCGGCTGGATTTTCTTCATGCACGAAATCGGCGATGGCCTGCGCCACAAGCCTCAGATTGGCGAAGGTGAACTCCTCGCTGATGACGGCTCGCCAGCCGTCAGTACCAAACTTTACAGTCATAGCACTCCGGTAAAATCACAAAACTTTTGCTGGGGTAAGGATGGTCCTCTTGGGATTCTGCTGCCGCCCCCCCCCGCGGTTAAGGCTCTCCGTATGACAATATCACGATCAAGTCATTGACGTTGGTCGCCGTCGCCCCTGTAACAATCAGATGTGGCTCCGCCCGTCCGCGACTCAATTCATCGAGACGAGAAAAAAATGTGTAGCTGCCGTTGTCCATCAGGTGGGCGATGGGATCAATGCCATAGGAACGAGCCAGGCGGGCCGTCTCGCCGGTCACGACCGCACCGGCTGCGGGCGTCGGCCCGTCCTCGCCATCGGTCGCGAAGCTGAATACAGCGACATGTGGTTGCCGCTCCAGCGCCAGAGCGGCCGACAGCGCCAGCTCTTGGTTGCGGCCGCCGCGCCCTTTTCCCCTGACGGCAACAGTCGTTTCGCCGCCCATGACCAGACATTGACCGGGCGGCAAGTCGCGGGCAATACCCGCCGTCAGGCGGCCGATCTCCCGTGCCTGCCCGTCCAGGTGGACCGTCAGTAACTGGCCAACAAAGCCCATGCGTATCGCCGCCACCAGGGCCGCGGTAGCCGCGCCCCGCACGTCGCCGACAATGAAGTTTCGCACCGTCGGCCGGGGGGATTTATGCAGGTATCGAGCCTGGTTAAGCGCCAGAGCCAGCCGCCCCCACTCTTCCCGTTCCAACTGCCGGGCGATGTCGTATCTTCCCAAAACCTGGACGGCCCCCACGACGAGATCTTCTTCGGGAACAGTTGGTCCAGAGCCGATCACATTCATATGATTCCCGACGACATCGGAAAGAATAAGTCCATAGCATGTGGCTGGACTTGCGGCCCTGGCCAGCCCGCCGCTCTTGATGCG
>JAACJX010000554.1 GCA_014237545.1 Ardenticatenia bacterium
CACTCATCGATAACGTCGAGGGGGATAGAAGATCCCCAAGTCAAGCCTTCAGAATCCGCCGATCGGGCATACAAAAGGTTTTTTTCGCCCACATTCTGGTTGTACGCCACGAAGGCTATTGCGGGATGACCATGAACTTCGGCCAATGACAACGGGTATGCGCCAACAACTGGAATGCTCACTGGGATCGTCCAACTTGAGCCGGCTGCGTCGATAGCATGGGAATAATACAGTGTCCCGTCGTTTTCATTACGAAATACCACAGCCAAACGATCGTTGATGGTGGAAAATTCGGCATACTCGACCTCATTCGTCAAGGGAATTGGCGTTGGGCTTCCCCAACTCGTACCGTCGGCGTCATTTGCGCGAACAAAGATAAGCTGGGGTGGATTATGGTAGGCAATCACGGGAACTCCGTCGATGACTGTCAAATAGTTATCGCCGACAAAATACCCACCGAATCCTATAGTGATCGGAATTCCCCATTTCGCACCTGAAGCGTCTAATGCTCGGACATATTTCAAAGTATGGTAGGTGGAATCCTTATAGCTAAAGGCTGGTTTACCATTCACCACAGCCAGCGAATGATAACGGCCCACGTCGCCTTCATTGTCCACAAGAACCGGCGTGGACCAAGCCTGGCCTTCAGGGTTTTGACCTTGGGAGTAGAGCAAGGCCCCCATCTGGTCATGGTAGTAACCAACAGCTGGCCGTCCTTCTACCTCACTCAGAGTTGATGGGTAACCCACAACTTTCTTATCAGCTAATTCGATGGGCAAGTCCCATGTTGCACCACTTGAATCAGACGCCCGATTGTAATAAATACCGTAATATGGCATAGTGCCTATTGCCGGATGGCCGTTTATCGGGAGCAGTGCGAAAATATTAGGGTTACCGGGAACAACAACAGGTTCTTTGTTGGCGTTGAATGGAAGGCAACGTAATTCATCATAGAAAGAACCATTTGTTAGAAATTTGTAGCATATCACCGGCCCATGATCTAGATCGGAAATGAATGTTGAGCGTATGCTTTCTTCCTCGCCAGCCTCAATAAGAAGTTCGGGTGGCTGCCAGGCCATTCCATTTACATCGCCTGCTTCTACAAAGTACAATAGCTTACCTGACCACCAGTTACCACCCGCCAAAAAACTTACCACCGGCCTTCCATCACTAGACAGCGACCGGGAGGTTAGTGACATTGATCTGTCCCCCTAAAAACTGAACCAAGCCGAGTGTGACTGTCTGACATAAAATCAAGGAAGGAGATAGTTACATGGCCAGCAAAGGAACAAGATACAGCGAAGAACAGATCATCCGCATCCTGAAAGAAGTGGAATCAGGAATAACGGTGGCCGAGGTTTGCCGCAAGCATGGCGTGGCCGAACAGACTGTGTACCGGTGGCGGAACAAGTATGGTGGCCTAGAGACCAGCGAGCTGCAACGCCTGCGGGAGTTGGAGGCCGAAAACAGCCGTCTCAAACGGATCGTCGCCCAGCAGGCGCTGGACATCGACGTCCTCAAGGAGGTTGTCTCAAAAAAGTGGTAAGCCCTCGCGCCCGGCGCACCGTCGTCGAGCGGTTGGTGACAGAACGAGGGCTGTCGCAACGTCATGCCTGTGAATTGATGAGCCTCCAGCGGTCGAGCGCGCGATATATGCGTCATCGGCGCTCTGATGAAGCGGCGACCGTGGCCCTCATCCGGGAATATGCCCATGAACAGCCGATGTATGGCTATCGGATCATCGCGGCAATGTTGAAACACGACGGGTATCAAATTAATCGCAAGCGAGTCTACCGCATCTGGCGGCAGGAAGGGCTGCAACTGCCGCGCCGCAAAACGGGGAAGCGTCGTTACGGCGACGCCACTGGCACGCTCAGACGCGCCGGCGCGCCCAATGAGGTCTGGACGTATGATTTCCTGGAAGGCCGCACGGAACGAGGCGGCAAGCTGCGCATGCTCACAGTCCTGGATGAGTACACCCGCGAGTGTCTGACGATCCACGTCGCCCGTTCCATCTCTTCTCGCCAGGTCATTCAAGTCCTGGAATGGTTATTCTTGCTCCG
>JAACJX010000233.1 GCA_014237545.1 Ardenticatenia bacterium
CGGGCCGGTCTCCGGGTAGAGGTCGCCGAACATGGGCAGGCCGAGGTGGGCGTAGTCGGCGGGCTTGTTGGTGATGAGGATGAGTTCGTCGCCCAGCCCGGCCACGGCGTCGATGACGGTGGCGATCAGCGGCCGGCCGCGAAAGGGGACGAAGGCCTTGTCCGTGCCCATCCGGCTGCTCTTGCCGCCGGCCTGGATGGCGATGGTTAGGGGTGTCATGGGCGGATTATAGCGGATTAAGCGGCAGGAGGGGACATGGGGAGGCTAGACACCTCCCACCGGCCACTCACCACTCCCATATATGCGCAATCGGCGAAATCTGCGGATTCTTCCCTCTTCACAACGCCAGGATCAATCCCGCCACCGTGAAGTAGATAAACAATCCCGTGGCGTCGACCAGGGTGCTCATGGCCGGCCCGGAGACGACCGTCGGGTCGATCTTCAGCCGGTGGGCCAGGATGGGCAGAACCGAGCCGAGGACGTTGGCCCAGATGACGATGGCGGCGATGGCGACGGCAACTGTCAGGGCCACGGCCGTCCCCGTGCCCCACAGCAGCGCCCGCCCATAAGCCACGATGCCCATCAGCCCCCCGAGTACCGCGCCGACCGACAGCTCGTGGAGCAGCGGTCGCAGGAACCCCCGCCTATCCAAGTCCTCCACAGCCAGGGCGCGGATGATGGTGCTGGTCGTTTGCGAGCCGGCGTTGCCGCCCGTGCCGATGAGCAGCGGAATAAAGAAGGCCAATGATACCACCGAGGCCATCTCGGCCTCGAAGTGGCGCAGCACGCTGCCGGTCAGGGTCTCCGTGATGAACAGCAACAGCAGCCAGCCGATCCGCTTGCGCACGACGGTCAGGATACCAGATTCCAGGTAAGGGCGGTCGAGCGGCTCGCCGCCGCCGAAGCGCTGGAAGTCCTCGGTCGTCTCTTCCTCGATCACGTCTATGACGTCGTCGATGGTGATGACGCCGACGAGAACACCCTTGGCATCGATTACGGGCAGTGACGCCAGGTCATAGCGCGACATGAGCCGGGCGGCCTCTTCCTGGTCAGCAGCCACCGACACGAAGACGGCATCCGGGTCGATAATTTCACCCAGGGTGACGGTTGGTTCCTTCATGAGCAACTGGCGCATGCCGATCATACCCGCAAGGCGGCCGTGGCGATCAATGGCGTAGACTTCGTGGATGTCCTCGGCGTCGGGCTTCCAGGTACGCATGGCGGCCAACGCATCGGCGATGGTCATGCGCCGGCCGAGGGCAAGGAATTCGCTGGTCATCAACCCACCGGCCGTGTCTGCCTGATGTAACAGCAACGGCCGCACCTCAGCCTGGTCTTCCAGATTGGCCAGCACGAATTCCTGACGTTCCGGCTCCAGTTCGCCGATCAGATCGGCTGCCTCGTCCGGTTCCATCTCATCGATGATACGCACGGCTTCGTCGGGAGAGAGTGACGTCAGCAGGCGGGCGGCCTCCTCGTCTTCCAACTCCTCCAGGATGTCGGCCGAGTCCTCCGGGTCGAGGCGGGGCAGCAGGGCGGATTGGTGGTGATCGGCCAGTTCGTTGAACAAGTCAGCCTGATCGGGGGCGCGTAACGGCTCCAGCGCGGCGGCCGCGGCGGCGTAGTCATCGCGTTCCAGCGCGGCGCGAACCTGGGCGAGGATTTCTTCCACCATGATGTTGGTCATGTGAGGCCTCTATGGAGCAGGGGAGAAACGAGCAGGAGAGAAAGGGGCCTTGCCACCTGCCCCCTGCCACCTCCCACCCGCCGCCTATTAATCGGCGAAATCTGCGGATTCTTCCCTCTTTACAACGCCAGCAGCAACCCGGCGATCGTGAAATAGATTAACAGCCCTGTCGTGTCCACCAGGGTGCTCATCGCCGGGCCGGAGACGACCGTCGGGTCGAGGCCGAGCTTTTGCACCAGGATCGGCAGCACCGAGCCCAGGCCATTGGCCCAGACGACGATGGTGAAGATGGCCACCGAAACAGTGAGGGCGACGGCGTGGCCGGTGTCCCAGGTGATGGCGCGAATGTAAGCCACGATGGCCATTACCACGCCCAGCATCACCCCTACCGACAATTCGTGCAGCAGCGGCCGCCACATCTCGTCGCTCTCGATATCCTCCACGGCCAGGGCGCGAATGACGGTGCTGGTCGTCTGCGAGCCGGCGTTGCCACCCGTGCCGATGAGCAGGGGGATGAACAGCGCCAGGGCCACGACCGCATCGAGATGGCCCTCGAAATGGTCGATGACGCTGCCGGTCAGCGTGCCGGTCAGGAACAGCATCAGCAGCCAGCCGATGCGCTTGCGGAAGATGGTGAAGACGCTCGTGTCCAGGTAGGGCCGGTCGAGCGGCTCGGACGCGCCAAGGCGCTGGAAGTCCTCGGTGGTTTCCTCTTCCAGCACGTCGACGATGTCGTCGATGGTGATGACGCCGACGAGCACGCCGTGAGTATCCACTACGGGCAGCGAGACGAGGTCATAGCGGGCCATGATGCGGGCGACCTCTTCCTGATCAGTGCCCACCAGAGCCGAGACGGACTCCTCTTCGACGATGTCCATCAGGGGCGTGTTGTGGTCGGCCCGCAGCAGGNGGCGCATGGTCACCTCGCCGGCCAGCCGGCCGTGGCGGTCNACCACGTAGACGTCATAGGTGTCCTCGGCGTCGGGCCGCCAGATGCGCAGCGCGGCCAGCGCCTCGCCGGCCGTCATGCGCCGCCCCAGGGCCAGGAACTCGCTGGTCATCAGGCCGCCGGCCGTGTCCTCCGGGTGCAGCAGCAGCGGCCGCAGCTCGGCCCCATCTTCCAGGTGGGATAGGACGTACTCCTGGTCTTCCGGCTCCAGCTCGACGAGCAGGTCGGCTGCTTCGTCGGGCTCCATCTCATCGATGATGCGCACGGCCTCCTCCCGCGTCAGGGTGGCGACGAGGCGNGCGGCGTCTTCGTCTTCCAGTTCTTCCAGAATGTCNGCCGAGTCCTCCGGATCGAGTCGCGGCAGNAGCGCGGCCTGGTCNTCGTCNTCCAGNTCNTTGAACAGGTCGGCCTGGTCGGGGGCGCGCAACGCCTCTATGGCGGCCACCGCGCCGGCGAGATCGTCCATTTCGAGCGAGGCGCGTACCTTGCCCAGGATATCGTCCAGGTCTGTGTACAGCATGGGACACCTCCAGGATGCTAAGCCTCCCGGAGGCGGAACGAGGGTCTGCCAACCAGGGGGCTAGTTATTCGGTTGACAGGGGCGGGTTCTGTCTATGACTCCCGCCAGGTTCAGCTTTTTCGTTCACTTCATTCTCCGTCTTTTGGCCGGTGGTTCGATATTGGTTAAGGCCCCACCTGTCGCCAGACGCAACCTTGAATTATAGTCTTGTATGGGGGGTTGTCAATGCGGGTGGCGACTCCTGTCGCCCGACGACGGAAGATAACGCAAGGGCGCAAAGGCGCCACCTTCTTATGNCCTACTGTCCCACTGCCCGCGGACGCCAGCTCCAGCCGCGCTCGCCGCCAACGCGGATGTCGCGCCGGCGAAAGAGCAGCCAGGCCAGCCCGGCCAGCAGCAGCGCCACGCCCACCAGTCCGGCAATCCAGCCCCAGTTAAGCCCGTTGAANGAGTCGCCGCCCTGGAAGTAGGCGAACGGGGTCAGGTCCATGACTGGCTGCAAGTTGTCGTTGAGGTTGGCCAGCCCGACCAGCAGGAAGTTGGCCACCAGCAGCCCGCCGGCGGTCATCGACGCCATGCGCGCCGACGGCAGGAGCAGGCTGAGCAGCAGCGCCAGCGCGCCGAACAGCAGCAGAAGCGCCCACATGGGCACGAAGGCCAGCAGCAGCGCCCCGGCCGACACGTCCATCGTATTCATCGGCAGAGTCACCGCCCAGCCCAGGTAGCCGATGAACAGGATGAGGGCCAGCGCCACGGCAAAGCCCAGCCAGCGGCCGAGGAAGACGCCCGCGCGGCTGACCGGGTAGGACAGGGTCAGGTCGAGCGTGCCTCGCTCCTCATCGCCGGCCAGCAGTCCCGCCGCCGCGCCGGCGGCGAAGATGCCGACGATAATGGGGATGTAGCTGCTGAAGTAGGTGCCGAAGTAGCCTTCGGGCGTGTTCAGGTTCATCAAGTCGCCGAAGAAGGCCCACAGCTCTTCCGGATAGCTGGCGAGCATCTCCTCCATCCCCTCGATGGCGTTGACGGTGTCGTACATCGCGCCCATCATCAGCCCGTAGAGGGCCAGCCCGATGCCCCAGCCGATGATCTGCCCGCGCAGGCGGCGGAGGGTGTGTTTGAACTCAGTGGTGAAACCTGGCATGGTNTACCTCATGGGTCATTAGGTTCGTGGTCAGTCGTCAGCCTGTGGTCCGGCGTCGATCAGTTCTCATACAGCGTCAGGAATATTTCCTCCAGCGACGGCCGCTCGGTTTCCAGGTCGACGACGGGGAAGGCGGCCAGAGTCTTAATGAGCGCGTCCATCTCGCCCTCGATCTGCACCGTCAGCGAATCGCCGTCGCGCTCGATGAGCGTCGCGCCGGGGACGGCCACCAGTGCCCCCTCCGGCAACGGCTCGCGCAGGCGCACGCGCACCCGCCGCACCGACATGCTGATCAGCTCGCGCGGCTCCACCGTCTGCACAATACGGCCGTCGCGGATGATGGCCACTCGTTCGGCGATGGCTTGCACCTCGCCGATGATGTGGGATGAGAAAAAGATCGTCGTGCCGGCGGCCTGGGCCTCGCGCACCAGCCGGTACACCTCTTGCTGCATCAGCGGGTCGAGGCCGGACGTCGGCTCGTCGAGCAGCAGCAACTCGGCCGGGGCCATGAACGCCTGCACCACGCCGACCTTCTGCTTGTTGCCCTTGGACATGTTCTTGATCTGCGTCTTCAGGTCGAGATTGAGCCGCCGGGCCAGATCGCGAACGCGGTTCCAGTCGATGCCGTCGCCGCGCAGGTCGGCCAGATAGCGCAGCGCCCGCTCGGCCGACAGGTTCGCCTCCAGGTTCAGCTCGCCGGGCAGGTAAGCCACGCGGCGGCGCACGGCAACGGGGTCGGCCTGCGGGTCGAGGCCCAGCACGCGGGTCGTGCCACCGTCGGGACGGATGAGGTCGAGCAGACAGCGGATGGTGGTCGTCTTGCCCGCGCCGTTGGGGCCGAGGAAGCCGAACACCTCGCCGCGGTTGACCTCGAGGTCGACGCCGCGCAGGGCCTGGACGCGGCCGTAGGACTTGGTGAGGGCGTGGATGGAGATCGCGGGTTCAGTGGTCATCGGGAACTCCTGAGGGTGTGGGGACGGCCGTCGATATGTTTGAGCGTTCGCCGGCTCGCCCATCACCCGGTAGTATATGCCCGATTGTGGCGGAGATCATCTATCGAAAGGTAGTTACCGCTAAGACCTCAGAGGTATCAGAGCGATCGAAGATCGCCGACCTCTGAAGTCTTAGCTTCCTAGCGTGTTACAAACGGCAGGTATAGNTCTTGCTTGATGGCCACATCTCCGACGGTTAACGTCGCCGCAGCCGGTTCGCNGTCGCCACTGTCGCTGGCGGCGGTGNCATTGACGGTATAGGTGCCCTCTTCATCGGCCACCACCTTCACCTCCAGGACGCAGGTTTCGCCGCCCGTCAGGTTGCCGCTGTAGGCCACGGCGCTGCCGCCGGCCACCGGCTGGAAGGAGCCGCCGCANCCCGNCCCCAGNNTGGGCAGCGGCGGGTCGGCCACGACCAGCCCCGGCGATAGGATGGCGTTCATCTCCACGTTGGTCAGGCTGATTGTCTCGTTGGGATTGGCAATGGTAAAGCGCAGCGTCGCGGTTTCGCCCGGATCGACGGCCGCCGGCTGGAATTCTACGGCCAGCTCGGGGAAGGCCACTCCGCCGCGCAGCGCGATGGTGATCGTCTGCTTCGCCTGCGGGTCGAGGGCGACGACAGAACTGCCCTCATACCGCCCCAACGCGGTGGGGTTGAAGGTGTAGTTTAACACGCAGCTGGCCCCCGGCGCGAGCACCCCGCCGCAGGTCGTATTGGCGCTGAACGCGGCCGGGTTCGGCACGCCGCCGAACATCGCCGGCAGGGGGACTTTGCCGGTGTTGCGAACAGTGACGACCTGGGTGGGACTTATCTCGCCGGGCGCCACCGGCCCGAACTCCAGCACCAGCTTGTCGGTCGAGATCTCCGGCCCCACGCCCGCGCCGCGTAGGGCGATCTGGAACGTGCCGCGGTTGTTGGTGATGGTATGGCTGGCGGCGAATTCACCGGCCGCCGCCGGGCTGAAGGTGTAGGTGTAGTCGCAGAAAGTCGCCGGGTCGATGTCGTCCTGGCAGTTGGTGGTGGCGGCGAAGGGTGGGGCCANGGCCGCCTGCTGCCAGTCCAGAAGGTGGTCGGTGATGCTCTCGTTGGTGACGCGCACCGTCAGGGCCACTGACGTCGTCCCGACGGGCACCGGCCCGAAATCGAGGCTGCGCGGTGTCACCCGTTGGCCGTCGCTGTTGACCTCATCGCGGCCACGGCCCATCAATTGGACGGTCGCCACGCCGCCGGGTGTGTCGATCTCGACGACGTCGGCGAAGATCCCGGCCGCGGCGGGCGAGAAATCAAACTGCACCGGACAGCTGGCATTGGGCGCGAGGCCGCCGGCGCAGTTGGGCACGACCGAAAACGGCGCGCTGGGGGCAGTGATGCCGTTGAAATCCAGGTGGGTCCGGCCGTCGTTGGTCAGCATCGCGACCTGGGGCGCGCCGGACTGGCCGGCGCGGACGGAGCCGAAATCAAACGANAGTGGCGANACGCGCAGGACCGGCCCCACGCTCGCGCCGCGCAGGGCGATGTTGAACGTGCCGAACTCGGTCGGCACGGTTGCGGTGGCCGCGAACGAGCCATCGGTCTCCGGGGCGAAGATGAAGAACACCTGGCACGTGGCCCCGGGAAACAGCCCGGC
This sequence comes from Ardenticatenia bacterium, assembly GCA_014237545.1. GTDB lineage: Bacteria > Chloroflexota > Anaerolineae > Promineifilales > Promineifilaceae > Promineifilum. The sequence goes on from JAACJX010000233.1 coordinate 6,918, forward strand.
GTCGCAGTTGTGGTTGCGCANGAACGGCGCGGNCAGCCCGCCGGCATCGANNGGGGAGATGAAGGTGCTGCCGCTGTTNGTGATGGTGACGGGGATCGGGGCAGACACCTCGCCGGTGGGCAACACGCCGAAATCAATCGACAACGGCGAAGCCCATACCCCGGGGGCGAAGCCATTGGCCGGGCCGCCGGGCGCTGCTCCCGCAAGTCCGGCTATTAGAGCCACCAGGATCACCATCCCCACCGAGATAGCCACGTTCAAATGCTTGCCCATTTTAAGCCTCCATTCTGTCGAACAATTTTGAGGCTCCCCGCCGCAACCGCGCACAGTATAGCCGATTAACGCCCATCGCGAGCACGTTCGCTTAACTATTTTTCTGTGATTATCCTAGCGGCCGGCGCCGACCTCTGAGGCCTTATGTATGCGGATAAGTAATGGGACATTACAACGAGTGGCCGGCCACTCTCAGCACGTTCTCCAACTCTTCATTCGCAGGCTCGGTGAGAAGTATCTTGTAGTTGCCGTCGCCGAAGACCAGCGTCGGGGTGCTGCGGTAGCCGTTGTTGATGAAGATGACAAAGCGCTCGGCCTCCGGGTCATCGTCGATGAGGATCAGGCGATAGGGAATTTGCCACGCGTCGAGATGGCCGACCACGCCCTCAGTGTCGTCGCAATCGCGACCGCCGTATACGGTCAGGGGTAAAGATGTCGCATCCATGTCCCCTATCTTACCCCCCGGAGTGTAAAAATGCAGCCCAGGACACACTATTTGTGTCATTCAGACCGTTGACGGGCACGGGGATGGACGTAGAATATTAGACAAGACTAAATTTACTATTAGAAAAATAAAATGATACCCTTCAACGAACTCCTGCAACACAGCTTGATCTACGGCGCGATCCTGAGCGCGCTCTTGTCGGCGCTGATTATCGCCAGTCTTTATCTCCGGCCGATGATCTGGATCGCCGACGCGACGCCCGAGGTTCAGGCCGCCGTGCCGCCGCTGTCGGCCGCCGACCGCCGGGCGAAGGCCGTCGCCGGCGTGCTGTTCTTCGCCATCCTGATCGGCACGATGGTGGTGGGTCTGATCACGTTGCGCGACCTGAGCGGCGGGTCGCTAACTTTCACAGAGGCGTTTCTGGCGACATTCATTATCTTCCAGACATTCAACCTGGTGGACCTGGTGGTGCTCGATTGGCTGATCGTGGAGTGGTGGCGGCCGAGCTTCATCACCTTTCCGGGCGCGGGCGGGCTGGACCTTTTTCCCGGCTACTTCCATCACTTCGTCGGCTTCCTGAAGGGCACGGCGATGGGACTGGCGGCGGGGCTGGTCGTGGGATTACTGGCTGTTCTGTTCTAGGGATGTTGGGATACGACATACGGATAAGAGGCGTGCCTCTTTTTAAATTGCTAATTCTTCTTCTTTGTTGTTCCGCAATTGGGGGGTGGGGTGTGTACTGACCAGCCGCCCCACCGCAACCTCCGGCATATGTTCGGGTTATAACCCTTTGAAA
>JAACJX010000226.1 GCA_014237545.1 Ardenticatenia bacterium
CCCCAGACGAGATTCGACAGCAAGCCGGTCAGGGCGCCGACCCAGGGCCCGGCCACCGCGCCGACAAAAATGGTGCCGATCGAGTCCAAGTAGAGCGGAACCTTTAGGGTATAGATCAGTTGGCCGATGGCGATGTTGATAGCGATTGCCACCGGGATCATCACCAGCGTGATCGTGTTAAAGTCGCGCTTGAGTCGTTCCATGTTTCTCCATCCTCCTGTCTTGGGGCGATTCGCGCCGAACCGCTCCGATAAGACGACAAACTCCCTGTTTAGCCCATCCGCCTTACTGTAAGGGGTAATAGGCCTTCATGCCCAACATTTTACGTGACTTTCAACTTATGTCCAGAACAGGCGGTAGGCAACTTGCTGGCGCCGGTATGAGGCTCATCGGTGAATGGGCCGCGTCTGGTCGGGCGCGCTTGCNATCGGCAGTCACATCAACCCTTTTTCTTCTTCACCTTGGATCTGTCCGCTNAATTTTGTATGATGAACTGTGAAGTCAGCGTGAACGCGCTGTAAGAAACATTGTAAGCCTGCTCGGCTATAATTAACCCGTCCAAGGTATCACGATTGACCGGCAATGTGGCGGCTTTGTCAGAATAGCCTGCCGGTTTTTCCAAAATCATTTTGACCCGAAATTGATATATGGGGCTGCCGGCCATATTGGCGATTTTGGCGACGGCAAGGAGGTGTGGAACCTACCCGCAGAGNACTACGACAGACAAACGCGTAATCATGNCCGGCTTCCCAACTGGGGATGCNGCGCCCGTGTCAAATTGTGTTTTCAAACCTCTTTATNTAACTTCCTTGGAGGCAAACGTTGTTTAGGAAGAATTCTCTGAAGCGTAGTCTGAAATTGCTGGTTGTGCTGGGCGTGCTGGCCCTCACGGCTTCCGTCGCCTTTGCCCAGGATCGTCCGTGGACGACTCAGGGCGAGCGCGGCGATTACACNGAACGGCCGCTNCCCGCGCAGATTTCCGGCGCGAAACTGGATGCCGCCGTCGAGATGCAGGTTGAAGATCTGGCTGACCTGCGCCTGAATCCCGAATTACGCGGCCGCAGCGGTCGTGTGCAGGTCGTCGTTCGCCTGGCCGGCCCGGCCGCCGACGGCGCCGCGCAGCGGCAGGCCGCNGTTACGCAGCAGGGCGCGTTCGTCTCGACCGCCCGCGCGGCCGACCCGCGAGCGAAAGTCCTCGGTTCGACCCAGGTGGTCATGAACGCCGTCATGCTCGAAGTGGATGCTTCCGCTCTGACCACCCTGGCCCGCGATCCCAACGTCGTTTCCATCAACCCTGTGCGTCATTATGAGCTGGACCTGTCCGAGACCGTGCCCTACATCGGCGCGAGCGACGTCCAGGCCGCGGGGTATGATGGCACCGGCGTGAAAGTGGCTGTGCTCGATAGCGGTATCGACTACACCCACGTCGCCTTTGGCGGCTCCGGCGATGTCGANGAATACTTGAACAACGACCCGACGATCATCGAGCCGGGTTCCTTCCCGACGGCCAAGGTCGTCGGCGGCTATGACTTCGTTGGCAGCGAATGGCCCAATGCCGATGAAATGCCCGATCCCGACCCGCTGGACGATGGCCCTGGCGGCGGTCATGGCACCCACGTGGCCGACATTATCGGTGGCGCGAATGGCGTGGCCCCCGGTGTCGATCTCTATGCTGTTAAGGTCTGCTCCTCGGTCAGCTCTTCGTGCTCCGGCATCGCCTTGCTGAATGGTATGGAGTTCGCGGTTGACCCGAACGGCGACGGCAACACCAACGACGCCGTGGACATCATCAATATGTCTCTCGGTTCGTCCTATGGCGACCCGCGCTGGGATGACCTGGCGTTTGCCGTAAACAACGCCAGCGCGATGGGCGTCCTGACTGTGGCCTCGGCCGGCAACAGCGCCGACAAGCCCTACGCCAACGGTACGCCCAGTTCTGCTTCCACAGCTCTGGCGGTGGCCCAGACGGCNGTTCCGTCCGAAACGCAAGCCATGATGGAAGTCGTTTCGCCTGAGGATATAGCCGGTCTGTACGCGGCCGTGTTCCAGACGTTCTCCGTTCCGGTCACCACGCCCATCCAGGCTCCTCTGATTTACGGCGATACGGACGGCGACAACCTCAACGGCTGCGCTCCCTTCTCCGGCGATCTGTCGGGTTACATCGTGTTGGTTGACCGCGGCGCGTGCAACTTCTCGCTCAAGGTCAGCAACGTCAGCGTGGCTGGCGGCGAAGCGGCCATCATCGGGCTCATCGCCCCCGGCGATCCGTTCAACGGTTCCGACGGCGGCGACCGCCCCATCGACATCCCCGGCTTCATGATCAGCCTGGCCGATTCCAATACGCTGAAGGGCGCTCTGGATGGTGGCGAGGTTATCGTCAGCTTCGACCCGGCCAACGGGATTCCGTTGGTGCAGCACATGGTCGGCTCCAGCAGCCGCGGCCCGAGCGTTGGTCTGAATGAGGCCAAGCCCGACCTCGGCGCGCCCGGCGCGTCTGTCTCGGCCCTCTATGGCACCGGCGACGGCACCGAGAGCTTCGGCGGCACCTCCGGCGCCGCACCGATGGTTTCCGGCTCGGCCGCTCTGCTGATGGACGCCTATCCGGACCGCTCCTGGGCGGAGATCAAGGCCGTTCTGATGAACACCGGCGAGACCGACATCATGAACGAGCCCGAGTTCTTNGGCGGCTACCAGGCGGCGATCAGCCGCATNGGTGGCGGCGAAGTGCGCGTCAACGCNGCTCTGGAATCAACGCTGGCGGCCTGGGATCGCAATGCCCTGACCGGCTCATTNTCCTTTGGCTTTAATGACATCACCGGCAACCAGACCATGGTTAAGCGGGTCACTGTTCGCAACTACGGCGACACACCTGTCACGCTGCGCACGGATGTCGAATATCGCTTCGATGAAGATGCCGGCGGCGAAGTTCGCCTCTCCGTGCCGTCCTGGTTCACGGTTCCCCGCAATGGCAGCGTGACCATCCCGGTCCACATGCACATTCGCCCGCGCACCAACCGGCCGTTGCACGACTGGATGCTCAACAGCGGCAGCCAGGGCGCGAATCCCGACGCGTTGACCTTCAACGAGTACGACGGGTATATCCACTTCCAAGGCGTGGGCCAGAGCGACGCCAACATCCACATGGCCTGGCACGTGCTGCCGCGCGGCGCGGGCAACATCCAGACCGGCGTTCGTCAGAACGGCCTCAACTGGGTCCGCAACACGGGCATTGCTCCGTCCTACATCGACACGTACTCTCTGCTCGGCGTCAGCGGCGAAATGCCCGGCGATCCCGCTCTGGGCGGCAACGAAGCCCCGGCCGACCTGCGTTACGTGGGCGTCCAGACCTATCCGGTCCCGGCTGGCTTCTGCAGCGACGACGAGTCCTTCGTCATGTCGCTGGCGGCCAACACCTGGGATCGCTACTCGCACGCCAGCAACATCTGGATCGAGTTCGATCTCGACGTGGACGGCGATGGCGCGTTCGATTACGCGGTCTTCAACTTCGACGCCTCCGGCGCTTTCAATAGCGTCCCCAGCGACGGCCGCAGCCTGACCTGGGTCTATGATCTGAACGCGAATACGGCCGATGCGTGGTTCTACACGACCCACGAGACCAACAGCGGTAACTTCGTGTTGACCTTCTGTGGCGAGCAAATCGGCATGAACGCCGAAGACTTCTTCGTCACGTCGATGAACGTCGATGCCTTCGCGGTCGACTGGTACTACGGCGTCGGCCTGGACGCGATCACCGGTATGAACATCGTCCCGTTTGGCGAGCGCTTCTATACCGTTTTCGCCAACGGCGACGCTGGTTACACCGAGCTGCCCGCGAAGTCCGGCCCGTTGGGCTTTGGCGTCATTGATTTCGGCGACCAGCTGAACACCACGGAGAACGGTTTGCTGTGGCTCTATGGCCCCGGCGCCCCGGCCAACAACGAAGTCAAGGCCTGGATCCTGGATTAACATCAATTCACCAAGCCCCGGTTTCCGGTCCGAAATCGGGGCTTGCGAGGTAAGAAAAGCGATGGCGCTGTTGTCCGGTTAGTAGAACCAACAGCACAACAAGCGGTTCTCATTTTCTTCCTCCTTAGCATAAACGCCGCGCTCGACTCTTCGGGCGCGGCGTTTTTGCTTCCCCGTTCCCGATTGATTTTTCTGTAACGCCTTATCCTGTGCGCTATACTTGCGGGCATGGACGAAGGGCCAGCGGAGTTCGACACACTATGGGACTATGACCAACCGGCCGAGACTGAAAGAAGATTCCGATCATTGCTGCCGGCATTGGGCGCGAACACGTCCTGGCGCGCCGAACTGCTCACACAGATATCACGCGCTCAGGGGCTGCAAAGACGGTTCGCGGAAGCCCAGGCGACGCTGGACAGCGTCGAGACGCTGCTGCCCGATCTCCCCCTCCGACCGCGCATCCGCTATCTGCTTGAACGCGGGCGAGTGCTTAATTCGGACGGCGACCCGACCGCGGCCCGCCCGTTTTTCATGGAAGCCTTTCGACTGGCCGAGGCCGAGCCGCAGGAGGCGTTCTTCGCCATCGACGCGGCCCACATGCTGGCCATTATCTCTCCCGAAGAGGCGCTGGCTTGGAATCAACGGGCGCTGGCATTGGCCGATTCGGCCACCGAGGCGCGGGCGCGGAACTGGCGGGGTTCGTTGCTCAATAACATGGGCTGGGCCTATCACGAACAGGGAGACTTTACGGAGGCCTTGCGCTATTTCGAGGCCGCGCTGGCTTTCCGCAGGCAACAGGGGCGGGCCAGCGAGATTCGCATTGCTCGGTGGTGTGTGGCTCGCGTCCGTCGCGATTTGGGCCAGATGGCAACCGCCCTCGATGAGCAGCGGCAATTGCTGGCCGAATTCGAGGCCATTGGCGAGCGCAGCGGCTACGTCTACGAGGAGATTGGCGAGTGCCTGCTGGCGATGGGTGATGCCGCCGGTTCGCGAGCCAATTTCGCTCTGGCGTATGAACTCTTATCAGCCGACCCGTGGCTGGCCGCCAATGAGCCGGAGCGCTTGCGCCGGCTCAGGTTATTGGCACAGGAGTAGCCCTCGTCTCTAATCCACCACTGACTTCGCCTTACCCAAGCGCCTGATCGATGTCGGCGATGATATCGTCGATGTGTTCCAGACCGGCAGAGACGCGTATCAGCCCCGGCGTGATGCCCACGGCCAGCCGGTCGTCTTCGCTGAGGCCGCTGTGGGTGGTGCTGGCCGGGTGCGTCACAGTCGTGCGCGCGTCGCCGAGGTTGGCAACGATATCGCACATCCGCAGCGCGTCGAGAAAGCGCCGCCCCGCCGGCAGCCCCCCGTCCACGGCGAACGTCACCAGCCCGCCCCCGGCCGACATCTGCCGCCGCGCCAGTTCAACCTGGGTATGCGACGCCAGAAACGGATAGCGAACGGACTCGACGCCCGCTCGCCCCTCGAGCCACGTGGCCAGGGCCAGGGCGTTGGCGCAGTGGCGCTCCATTCGCAGCGGCAATGTCTCCAGCGCTTGGCTCACGATCCAACTGTTGAACGGCGAGGGGGTGGGGCCGGTCTGGCGGGTGAACTGGGTCAGCTCCCGGATGAGAAACGAATCGCCCAGCACCACGCCGCCGATGGTGCGCCCCTGGCCGTCGAGAAACTTTGTTGTCGAATGGACGACCAGATCCGCCCCCAGCTCGATCGGCCGCTGCACCAGCGGCGTGGCGAACGTGTTATCCACGACCAGGTAAATCCCTCGCTCCTGGCACAGGGCCGCGACCGCGGCGATATCGACCAGGGTCAGACCGGGGTTCGAGGGCGTCTCAATGAGGCAGACGCGCGTTTCCGGGCGGATCANGTCGNNCCACGTCTCCGGCCGTTCGCTGTCGGCATANGTGTGGCTGATGCCCCAGCGCGGCAAGANCCCGGCCAGGATCTGGTGGGTGGCCCCAAACAGGGCGCGCGAGGCCAACACGTGGTCGCCGCTGTTGAGCAACCCGGCCAGGACGGTGAAGATGGCCGCCATTCCCGACGCCACCGGAATCCCGGCTTCGGCCCCCTCCAGGGCGCGCATGCGCGCCACCAGTTCGTCGTTGTTGGGATTGTCCCAGCGCGTGTAGACGTAGCCCGGTTTCTCGCCGCCATAGACCGAGCGGGCCGTCTCCGCGTCGGGGAAGGTGAAGCCGGAGGCCATGTAAATCGGCGTGACCTGCTCGCGATGGGGGCCGGTGGCGGTTCGCTCGCGTATCAGGCGGGTTTCGATGTGGGAAGGGTTGGAATCGGTCATCGGGTCACCTCTTGGCATATGGCAATGATGGGACGTTTATATCTTTATCCAGCGGCGGCGGCGAATGCGCGCTGTCTGGCCATCCCCGGCGGCGCGACGGGACGCGGCTTGAGCTGAACCCGCGCGTTTTCACGAAATCATCATGCAATCGTGGGGTTAGAAGGCTTGTCACCCTCCGACAATATCGCTATAGTGCCGAGGATGGAAGCGACCGTCCCACTATCGGCCGCCTGGCGAACGGATCCCGGCCTGGTACGAAGTCACAATGAAGACTTCGTCATTGTCTATGAACCGGCAACACCGGACGACTACGAGCGTCACGGCACGGTCTACATCGTCGCCGACGGGGTCGGCGGCGCCGACGCGGGCGAGGTCGCCAGCCAATATGCCAGCGAGCGCGCCCTTCATCACTATCTCCAATCGACTGAATTTGATTCCTTGGGCGCCCGGTTGATCGAGGCCATGCAGTCGGCCAATACCGACCTGCGGCGGTTGGCGGCCGAGCGCGATGACAGCCGCCGGATGGCGACGACGATGGTGGCCACCGTTATCCAGGAAGGCCGGGCCTTCATCGGCAACGTCGGCGACAGCCGCGCCTATCTCTGGCGTCGGGGCGATCTCAGCCAGTTGACGCGCGATCAGAGCCTCGTGGCACGACTCGTGGAGGAGGGGGCGCTGACGGCCGAAGAGGCGCTGCGCTATCCGTATAAAAACGTCATCCTCTATAGCCTGGGGTCGGAAAAGCGCCCGCCAATCGATCTATATGAAGTCGAACTGGCGCCGGGCGATCTTCTTCTGCTCTGTTCCGACGGGCTGACCCGCCATGTCTCGGACGAAGAGATCGCCCGGATCATGGGCGACGATGAGCCCGACGCGGCTGTGGAGACGATGGTGAAGCTGGCGCGGCAACGCGGCGGTGAGGACAACATCACGGTGGCCGTGGTCCAGCATGGCCCGCGCCTGGCGGAGGCCAGCGCGCTGCCGGAGGAAGATGACCAGGCCGCGACGCAGACCATCGCCCGGCCGCGCCCCGAGCCTCAGCTCGCCTACCGGGCAGTTCCCGCGGCGACCGCGGCCGAACCGCACCCCCGGATGTGGCCGCTGCTGCTCGTGCTGACGGTCGTCATGGTCATACTGATCTTCTTCCTGTGGATATTCATCCAGCAAGCGACCGCCATTTAACTCGTGCCCGCCTCTATTTCCCTGAGCGTTTTTGACGCGAGACGCAAATAATCTTAAAATTTCTCATAGTATGACAAACGCATTAAA
>JAACJX010000638.1 GCA_014237545.1 Ardenticatenia bacterium
GGCGACGAATCGTTCATCCTGCAGCGGCTGCATGAGCCGCTGGCGGCCACCGTCGCCAGCCGCCGCGCCTATCTGGCGCAGCAGGCGGCGCTGGCCCGCACCGAGGCGGCGCTGGCCGACCAGGCGCGGCTGTCGGGCGAGTTGCGGGCGGTATCGGACGTCAGCGTGGCCGCGGCGGCGACGCTGGACGTGGACCGGCTGCTGGCCGCGGCGGCCGACCTGACCAAAGAGAACTTCAACCTCTATCATACCCACATCTACCTGCTGGACGACGACAAGAAGACACTGACGCTGCGGGCCGGGGCAGGCGAGATTGGCTCCGAGATGGTGCGCGAGGGCCGGTTCATCCCTATCGGGACCCGTTCGATCGTGGCCCGCGCGGCGCGCGAACGGGACGTGGTGCTGGTGCGAGACACGCGGCGCTCGACCGACTTCTTGCCGCATCCGCTGTTGCCCGACACGCGCTCGGAGATGGCGGTGCCGCTGGTCATCGGCGACCGCCTGCTGGGCGTTCTCGATGTGCAGTCGGACAAGGTGGGCTACTTCCTGCCCGATGACCGGCAGGTCTATAAGATCCTGGCAGCTCAGCTGGCTGTGGCGACGCAGAACGCGCTCTACTTCTCCGAGCAGTTGGAGATGGCCGAGAAGCTACGCGAGGTGGACCGACTGAAGACCGATTTCCTGGCGCGCATGAGCCATGAACTGCGCACGCCGCTGAATTCGATCATCGGCTTCGCCGATGTGCTGTTGATGGGGCTGGATGGCGACCTGACGGAGCGAATGATCGAGGACTTGCAGCTCATCCGCAGCGGCGGCTATCACCTGCGCGACATCATCGGTGACATCCTGGACATGTCGAAGATCGAGGCCGGGCGGCTGGAGTTGATCTACGAGGAGTTCGACGTGCGGCGCGTGGCGTCGGAGCTGATGGCGACGGCCGCGCCGCTGGCNGAGCANAAGGGGCTNGACCTGCGNCTGGANATNGCNGAGGGNATCGAGCCGNTNANGGCCGACCGGACGCGCATNCGNCAGGTNTTGTGGAACATCATCGGCAACGCGATCAAGTTCACCGACCATGGCGGCATCACGGTGTCGATCCGACCGGAAGAAGATGCGGTGGTGTTCTGCGTGACTGACACGGGCATCGGCATCACACCGGAAAACCAGGCGCAGATTTTCGAGTATTTCAGCCAGGTGGACGCGGGCCGGCGCGAGTCGATCAGCGGCACGGGGCTGGGGCTGTCGATCAGCAAGAGCCTGGTGGAGTATCACGGCGGCCGCATCTGGGTGGAGAGCGAGCCGGGCAGCGGCAGTACCTTCCGCTTCACGATCCCGCTGGCGCCGGAAGCCGAGGCGCGGCCGGAATAGGGCAAACGTAGAAGAATGGAACGCAGATTGACGCGGATAAGAATAACCCCGGCGGCCGGAAAGTCCTGATGGCGCACTGTAATGGGGTAAGTAATAATTACCGTTTTCAATAAGGGTAGGAATAGCCGAATCGGTTCTCGCAAGGAGTAGGTCGGATGGCGCGAAAGCGAATCCTGTGTATTGAAGACAACGACAGCAACATGCGACTCGTCTCGCGCATCGTGGAGGGGGAGCGACACGAGTTTNTGNCAGCGGCCGANGGCGCGACGGCGCTGGCGATGGCCCGGCGCGAGCGGCCCGACCTGATCCTGCTCGACATCAACATCCCGGGCATCAACGGCCTGGATCTGGCCCGGCAATTGAAGGGCGACGCGGCGCTGGCCGCCATCCCGGTCATCGCCACGACGGCCAACGTGCTGCTGGGCGACCGCGAGCGCTGCCTGGAGGCGGGCTGCGATGAGTATCTGCCCAAGCCGCTGGACGTGCGGGAATTGCAGTCGATGTTGCGGAGCTACCTGGGAAATCCAGTGAAACTGTAGGGCAGGACCGTCGTTAACGGACCACAGACGACAGACTACAGACGACGGACGACAGACCGCAGATCGCGCCCGATTTCTCTCCTTCTCCCTTTCCCCCCTTCTCCCTTTCTCCCTGCTCCCCACCAGGGCAATGCACTTCGGAAAGTACATCGCACCTATATTCGTGATGCGCTACAATACTGGCGGGTCGGATGGCCCTCGGCGCAGGCCGGAAACGAAGGGAAACGAGAGGGAACATGCGCGTTGCGGTATTGGCGAATCTGATCAAGAACGCTCCCACCTGGCCGGGGATGCCGGAGGACCGGTGGGATGACCTGGATTCTGAGGAGACCATCGCGGCCATCGTCGCCGCGCTGGAGGCCGGCGGCCACGAGGCGACCTTCCTGGAGGGCGACCTGTCGCTGTTCGAGACGCTCCCCCGCCTGAAGCCCGACATCTGCTTCAACATCTGTGAGGGGCATTGGGGTGACTCGCGGGAGGCGCAGGTGCCGGCCATCCTGGAGATGCTGCGCGTGCCNTACACCGGCTCCGGGCCGCTGACGCTGGCGCTGGCACTAGACAAGCCGATGACCAAGCGCGTGCTGTGGTATCACAGCCTGCCCACCCCGCCGTTCCAGACGTTCGAGCGGGTCAATGAGCCGCTGGACCCGGACATGAAGTTCCCACTGTTTGTGAAGCCGAGCCGCGAGGGAACAGGGATGGGCGTCACGGCCGACTCCATCGTCCACAACGAGGAGCAACTGCGGTCNCAACTGCGCCGCCAGTTCGAGAAGTATGACCAGACGATCCTCGTCGAGCATTTCATCGAGGGGCGCGAAGTGACGGTGGGATTGGTGGGTAATCTGACCACGCCGGTGGCCCGCCGCTTGCCCGACGACCTGGACGCGCCGCGCATCTCGCGCGGCCTGCACTTCTTCCCGCCGCTGGAAGTGGACATGAGCCGCTATCCGGCCGAGGAGGCGGGCGTGTATACNAGCCGNATCAANACGGAGNTGGTGCACACNTTCCACTACCTGTGCCCCGCGCCGCTGCCCGAGGCGACGGTGGAGGAGCTAAACTGGCTGGCGGCGGCCACGTTCCGCGTAACGGGCAGCTTCGACGTCGGCCGCATCGATTTCCGGCTGGACGCCAACGACAACGACAAGCCTTATATCCTGGAGATCAATCCATTGCCGGGGTTGAATCCCGGCTATTCCGACCTGCCGCTGGAGGCCCGCGCCGCCGGCTGGTCATATGAGCAGTTGATCAATCGCATTCTTGAGGAAGCAATTCACCGTTATGGCATGTAAGATACGAGACACGAAAAGAAGCGCTCTTCACTCATATTTCGTCGTTCGTATCTTCTAATCAGGAGAGAAATCGATGCCCGAAAAAGACCCTACCCTCATGGCGCGCTGCCTGGAATGCGATTCGCGCATCTATTTCGAGCGCAAGCCCGACCTGGGGGAGATCATTGTGTGTCCGGAGTGCGAGACGAGCCTGGAGGTCGTCCGCACGGCGCCGATCAAGTTCGGCTGGCCGGACGAGAGCAGCCTGGGCGCGGGGCCCGTACCGCGGGTTGACCTGGACGAGTTCTTCAGCAACCTGGATGACGAGGACGCCGGCGGCGGCTTCGATTACGAAGAAGACGACGGCCGCTATTAAGCTGCGGAGACCTGCATGATTCGCCGCGCGCTGGGCTGGGTGGGGCTGGCTGCGGGGCTGGCCGCGCTGGCCGTTCTCTCGCTGGCAGCCTTCTGGTTCCTGCGGCCGAACCGGTCTGAGGTAAACCCAGCGCTGGCGGCCGAGGTCTGGCCGGTGGTCAGCGACGGCCTGCACAACTCCAACACCCATCTGATCTACTGGCGCGACTACTTCTACCTGGTCCACCAGCGCTCGCGCTTCCACATGGGCAATGAGGCGTCGCGGCTGGTGGTCTGGCGCTCGGCCGACGCGCGGCGGTGGGAGGAGATCGCCGTGCTGGCGATGCCCGGCGCGGACATCCGCGATCCCAAGTTAGCGGTCATCGGCGACCGGCTGCTGCTCTACGCGCTGCCCAANAACGGCTTCGAGCCGGAGCCATATGGNACGGTGGTGGCGACGAGCGACGACGGCGTGTCATGGTCGCCATTCGCCGAAGTGGGTGAGCCGGGCTGGCTGCTGTGGGAGCCGAAATCGCCCGACGGCGGCCGATCGTGGTACGCCACGGCCTACTGGCACGAGCACGGCCGCTCGGCGCTGTTCCGGTCGGCCGACGGGCTGGCCTGGGAGCGCGTGTCGGACATCTACGCCGGTGAGCGCAACGACGAGACGGCCAGCGAGTTTCTNNCCGACGGGCGGATGATCGCCACGGCGCGGCTGGAGGGGGACGACCGGGCGTGGCATCAGGGCTCGAAGCAAGCGGCGACGCTGATCGCCGTGGCCGCGCCGCCATATACCNAATGGGCGACAACGCGCAGCCTGACAACGCGGCTCGACGGGCCGGCGCTGTTCACTTACAACGGCCGGGTTTATGCCGTGGGGCGCTATGACCCGGAGGGGCGGGGAAAGTGGTACGGGATGTCGAGCTTGCTGGGGCGCAAACGAACGGCCATCTATGAGGTGCGGCCGGANGCGNTGGTCTATCTGTCGGACCTGCCGAGCGCGGGGGACACGTCCTATCCGGGGGTGGCCCTGCGCGACGGCTATGCATATATCTCCTATTATTCGAGCGACACGCGGCGTGACTTTCCCTGGCTACTGGGGGCGGTGATGCCGTCGGATATCCTGATGTCGCGAGTTCCGCTGGAGCGTTTGGAGGCGGTGGCGGAGGGGAGGCAGTAGAGCCGTAGGTCAGTGGATCAGTAAGCCAGTGGGGTAGTCAGGGGCGGGATCAATCCAACTGCTGGCATACCAAACCCGGCTGAAGCCGGTTGCCGTCGCGCTGAACCCGCCGCGCAATATCCGCCAGTCAGGGAACCGATACCGCTAACAATNACAACAGCCACAGTCACTGCCACCTGCCACCGAAAGCCCCATCGTAAGCAATCCACCTTATCCTGTCAGAAGNAGAATTCCGACCTGCCGCCCCAAGNGACCACNCCGGCCCAGTTCAGGAGGATTGACGATGATGACGACCAACCGCCAGCGACTCCTTCGCCCGTCTGCTCCCGCGTTGCTGTTTTTCGGCGCCGCGCTGGTGCTGTTNCTCGCCCTCATCAGCGCCATCACCACCACCGCCGGCCCCNCCTCCTTCGNCACGCCTCCCACTCAGCTCGTCTCCGTCTCCAGCGCCGGCGTCCCGGCCAATTCCGTCTGCAAGGCGCCCGACATCTCCTACGACGGCCGCTTTATCGCCTTCGAATGTCGCGCCTCCAACCTCGTCTCCGGCGACACGAACAAGGTCAGCGACATCTTTGTCCACGATCGCCAAACCGGCCAGACCGAGCGCGTCTCCGTCGGCCCCAATGGCATCCAGGCCAACGGCGCTTCCAGCGAGCCCGCTATCTCCGATGACGGCCGCTATGTTGTTTTCACCTCAAAAGCCACGAACCTTATCCCGCCTCCGGCCCAGGCATTGGGCATCGCCGCCTATCGCGGCCCAGGCGTCAACGTCTACCTTCACGACAGAGAGACCCACCTCACGACTCTAGCGTCGCGGCGGCCCGACGGCCGACCGTCCGACCGGCGGGCCTGGCTGCCCGACATCTCGCCCGNCGGCCGCTACATTGTCTACTCGTCCCATTCTTACAATCTGGTGCCGCCGGACATGAACGGCATCAAGCGCGACGCATTCATATACGACCGCGTGCTCGGCACGACCGAATACGCCGATATCACTTCTGACGGAGTCAACCCGTGGAGCGGCGGATCCATCGCCGCGATCTCGGCCGACGGGCGCGTCGTGACCTACCGGTCTAAGGCCGGCGATCTGGTTCGCGGCGACACCAACCGCAAGTTCGACATCTTTGCCTATGAACGGGCGACCCGCGACATTAAACGCGTTTCCGTCAGCACTACCGGCCAACAGGNCNGCGCCGACGCNCACAACCCGCAGGTGTCGGCCGATGGCAACTACATTGTCTACGAATCCCCCGCGCCGCTCGACGTGCCGGACAAAAACTCGGTGACTGATATCTATGTCCATCACCTGCCGACGGCCGCGACGTCGCTCGTCTCGTTCCCGTCCACCGGGGGATCGGCCAACGGCCTTTCGAATGTTCCGGTCATCTCCGGCGACGGTCGCATCATCGCCTATGTTTCCAGAGCGACCAACCTTGTCCCTGACGATACCAATGGCCAGGCCGNCATCTTCATCTTCGACCAGGTGAATGGCCAAACGACTCGGGTGTCGCTGGGCGACAACGACCAGCAAGCCGGCGGCGCGTCATCGACGCCAGCCGTCTCCGGCGACGGCAAGTGGGTGACNTTCGTTTCCAACGCCAAGAACCTTATCAGCGGCATCACCTCGCGGCCGGGCGGCATCTACGTGCGCCGTCTGGTCGCTGCCCCGCCGCTCTACGCTATCAGCGGCACTGTCCTCGACGTCGCCGGCGACCCATTGTCCGGCGTCACGATCGCCGACGGCAACGGCCGCGCCACGCAAACGACCGGCGACGGCCGCTATACCCTGGCCGGTCTCCCAGCAGGGACCTATACCCTGACGGCCGAGAAATCGGGCTATGCCTTCGAACCGCAATCGCGCGTGGTCTCCGTCTGGCCCAGCGCCGAGAATATCGATTTCACCGGCACCGCCGTCCTCTATGCCATCAGCGGCGGCATCCTCGATGACGGCGGCAATCCCCTCGCCGGCGTCACCATCTCCGACGGCAACGGCAGCGAGACTCAGACCGGCAACGACGGGATGTACTCTCTCTATCTGCCGGCCGGAACCTACACGCTGACCGCCGCGCTCGACGGCTACGCCTTCGACCCTCCGTCGCAAGAGATCACCGTCCCACCCGACGCGACTGAGATCGACTTCAGCGGCACGCTGCTGACCTACGTCGTCTCCGGCACGGTGCTGGACGACAGCGGGCAGCCCCTCGCCGGCGTCACCATCTCCGACGGCAACGGCAGCGAGAC
>JAACJX010000436.1 GCA_014237545.1 Ardenticatenia bacterium
GACACGATACCCTAGCACGGCTACCACATTGGCGAGAATGATTTCAGATTCAGAGAATCCTTCGGGAAGCGCTCGCCTCGCTTCGATCGGGTAGAGTTGCGCTTCACCAACAGGCTCCGGAACGGGCATGCCATCCAAAGGCGCGGCAGGGAACCAGGTGGTGAGCACGGCGTGGCCGGTCGAGTAGGCCTCTGTTACGCGTCGCCGCCACGTGTCGTCATAGGACGCCCCCTCGGGATAGACGTATTGGACGTTAACATCGGGCCGATAACCCTCCACTTCCTGTAGATACCACATGGGGGTCGCCCAATGCCAGTGAGCCAGGACCGAACTGCCGGGCGGCGCAGATTCAAGCACGGTCTGGGCATAGTCGCGAGCGTCCCAACCCTCGTGAAATCGACCGGCGGCCGTTTGATTGGCGAAAAACTGGTAACCGCAGGACACGGCGACCAGGGCAGTAAAAGCGGTGACACCCANCACCCCGCCGGCGNCCCAACGCGCGGCCGCTTGTGGCAACCAGGCCACTCCATAGGCCAGCAACAACGCGGCGGCGATATAGCCGGGCAGCATGTATTCGACGGTTTGCGGCGCGCGATAAGTGGCCGCCACCAGTATAAAGACGGCCAGCGTGCCACCCAGCAACCAGGCCAGGGCACGATCCCGCCAGAGCGTCAGCGCAGCTCCCAGGACAATCCCAACCAGCACAACCGCCTCAAACTGGAAAGACATCACATTGCCCATGNTGCGCAATCGTTGGAGGAAATCAGCCGGAGCAATGTAAAAGAACAGATCGCCGCGGAAACCGGTGGCCAGCGCATGCTCCAGAAACCCTGACCACGTAGCCAGACCGGGCGATGCGCCGCGCGCGTCGGCGGCGGCCCGCAACGGCAAATAAAGCCAGGGCAACAGGCCGATCATCCCGGCCAGCACAGGCCGCGCCCACCGACTCGGCATGCGAATGAAGGTCGGGTCAGTAATCAGGATAAAGACAAGTCCCACGCCGATCAAAAAGACCAGGGAAACGTGATGCGCAAGGCCCAACCCCATGAAAAACGCCGTCAGGGTCAGCCAGCGGTCGGGCCTGCCACGGCCTGCCGGGGATGAGTCATAGCGAAAGGCTAATAAGGCGAAGAGAATGAGCGTGGCCAGTAGTCCGGTCAAACTGCGCACGTTGGCCGTGGTCGCCTGCGACCAGTAGGTCGTGGCGGTGCCCAGCGCCACGGCGGCGAGAAGCGCGGCAAACCGATTACGCGTGATGAGAACGGCGGCGAGAAACACGACCGCCACCGCAGCGGCGCTGGTGATCGCCGCGAACAAGTTGACGGCATAGGCCGGGGAAACGAACGGCAATGCACGGACCAGCAAATGAGCGGCCAGGGTGTATAGAGGGAAGCCGGGAGGGTGGGCCACCCCCAGTTGCGCGGCCACGACCTGCAACTCGCCGCTATCGGCCGCCAAAACGTCGGGGGCCAGCGTGTAGAGATACAGCAGGAAGAAGAACCCACCAACTGCCAACGCCAAGGGCCACGAAGAGCGCAGGCATTCGCGCGCCGTCGCCGGTGGTTCCTCAGGCACGCCCGACCGCCGCCAAGCCAGGAGTAGCCCCACGACAGTGGCCGCGGCTACAAGCGCGGCAGAGCCCATGCGCGGCTCAGGGCTGAGGATNTAGGCTAANAGGAAGAGTGCNGGCCAAGTTTTGCTGAATGGCCANCGGGCGATGAGCCACGCGCCNACGCCGCCGAGAGCCAGCGCCAACCCGGCGGCCGCCCAGACANTCGGCAACCCAAACCACTCACCGGCCACGCGGCTGAGGAAAACTCCGGCGACGAAGCCCGGCAGATAGAGCAGAATCTTCATTAGAGGCCCGCGTGCGCCGCCTGTTGGCAAGGTCAGAGATGCCTCCGTTTACCGCGCGGCGCGCCGGGCCAATTCACCCTCGACGTCGGCCCACGTCAGCCCGCGGGAGACAAGGAGAACCAGGAGATGGTAAACCAGGTCGGCCGATTCCTCGACCACCCGCNGGTCGCCCTGGCCCTTGGCGGCCAGGATGATCTCGACCGCCTCTTCGCCTATCTTCTTGACGATCTCGTCCTCGCCTTCCGCGAGCAGCCGTGATGTATACGATTCCGGCNTNGGGCGANTCTTTCGATCAANGAGTGTTTNTTCCAGTTCGCCAATCACGTTTGTCATAAATTCTCCCCCGGTTGTTCTTCTANAGACAGGGTCCGGTAGAAGCAGGACACTTCGCCGGTGTGGCAGGCCGGCCCGGCCGGCTCGACCAGCAANAGCAACGCGTCCCCGTCACAATCATACCGGATTTCCCGGACGCGTTGTATGTTGCCCGATGTCGCTCCTTTGTGCCATAACGCCTGGCGGCTCCGGCTCCAGAAGTGGGCCTCGCCCGTTTCTCGCGTCAGCCGCAACGCCTCGGCATTCATGTACGCGACCATCAACACCTGCCCTGTCACCGCGTCCTGCACGACGGCCGGGATCAGGCCGCGCTCGTCATATCTGATTTTGCTGGACATGGCGCACCGGAACCCCTCGCTCTTGTAGGAATCTTTTCAGTTGGGGGACGGATAACTGGCGGTAGTGGAAAAGGGACGCGGCCAGTGCCGCGTCGGCGCGACCAGCGGTGAGCACCTCAGCGAAGTGCTCCGGCGTGCCGGCCCCGCCGGAAGCGATGACGGGAATGTTAACCGCATCGGCAATAGCGCGCGTCAGTTCCACATCATANCCGGCTTGCGTGCCGTCGCCNTCCATNCTGGTCAACAAGATNTCGCCCGCGCCNTACTCTTCAANCTGTCGCGCCCAGGTCACCGCGTCCAGCCCNGTGGCGATACGGCCGCCGCTGACGAACACCTCCCATCCGCCCTGCTCGGCGGCGCGGCGGCGGGCATCAATGGCGACGACTATGGCCTGATTGCCGAACTCGGTCGCGCCGCCGGAGATCAATTCCGGCTGCCGGACAGCGGCCGAATTAATGCTCACCTTGTCCGCNCCGGATCGCAGGATGGCGCGCATGTCGTCGACAGTTCGAATACCGCCACCGACGGTGAACGGGATGAACACGCTGTCGGCCACCGCTCTGGCCATCGCCATCACCGTCCCCCGATTTTCATGGGTGGCGGTAATATCGAGGAACACCAGTTCGTCGGCTCCTTCGGCGTCGTAGAANCGCGCCTGCTCAACCGGGTCGCCGGCATCGCGCAGTTCGACAAAATTGATGCCCTTGACAACGCGGCCATCCTTGACGTCGAGACAAGGGATAATTCTTTTGGCCAGCATAATATCATCCTCGCGCGATCGCTAGCGCAGCGGCCAGATTGACCTGGCCCTCATAAATCGCGCGGCCGATGATGACGCCGACGACACCGGCGCTTGACTCGGCGGACAGTCGCGCGACGTCCTCTAATGAGTTCGCTCCGCCCGAAGCGATTACGTCCAGGCCGGCTTCCCTGGCGAGAGCAGCCGTGGCCGAAACGTTCACGCCAGTCAGGACGCCGTCGCGGCTGATGTCGGTATAGATGATTGTGACAGCGCCAAGCTGCTTCATTGCTTTCGCCAGCGTAACGGGTGACGAATCNGACTCGTTGGCCCAGCCGCGGGTGCGAACGCGCCCTTCGCGGGCGTCAATTCCGATGGCGATTCGTTCTGGGCCGTAACGACCAATCGCCTCTCGTACTAGGTCCGGGTTCTCAATCGCTGCCGTGCCCAGCACGACACGACCGANTCCGCAAGCGAACGCCCGCTCGATATCGGACATACTCCGCAGACCACCGCCGAACTGTATACGGGCCGGCAGGCGACCCAGCAACTCCAGCGCCGCCCAATTTGCCTGGCTCTCTTCGGAGAAAGCGCCATCGAGATTGACGACGTGGAGCCACGAGGCTCCCTCGCCTGCCCAGCGTTCCGCCATGGCCAGCGGATCGTCGCTGAATACGGTCTGGCGGTCAGGGTCGCCGTACTGAAGCCGGACCACGCGGCCACGGCGTAAATCGATCGCCGGATAGACATCAAATGTCATGTCACCACGCTCCCAATCTGGCGAAATTCTCCAAAATGCGCAACCCGACGGATTGACTTTTTTCGGGATGGAACTGGATGCCCATAATATGGTCGCGGCCGGCAATCGCCGCAAATCGCCCGCCATAATCGGCCGTCGCGATCACATAGTCCACATCCTCCGAATGGGCCGGCGCGCAATAGTAGGAATGGACGAAATAAGCGAAAGAGCCGGAAGGAACGCCGGCCAGTAGCGGGTGAGACTCTGCANGCTCGATTTGATTCCACCCCATGTGCGGCACCTTCAACGCGGGTTTGCCCGGTTCTTTGGCGGAGCCAGCGAATCGCAGAACGTGCCCGGGNAGCAGGCCCAGACCGGGATGAGCGCCCATCTCCTCACTCACGTCAAAAAGCAACTGCATGCCCAGGCAAATGCCCAGTAACGGGACTCCCGTGGAAACTGCCTCTATAATGGCCTCATCCAACCCGCGCGATCTCAACCCATTCATCCCCGCTTGAAACGCTCCGACGCCGGGCAGTACAAGGCGCCCGGCCCGACGCACGTCAGCGGAATCCTCCGTCACGACAACCTCCACGCCGACGGCCTCGAATGCTTTTTGCACCGAGCGGAGGTTGCTGCCGCCGTAGTCGATCATCGTGATCCTGACTGCCTCAGTCATGATGACAGTGTCCCCTTGGTCGAAGGTACGCCGACGCGACGGGGGTCGATCTCTACCGCCATGCGCAAGGCGCGGGCCAGAGCCTTGAACAACGCCTCCGCCCCGTGGTGGTCGTTGCGATTGTTCTCGCAGCGAGCGTGGAGCGTCAGCCGGGCCTGAACGGCAAACGATTCGAAGAAGTGCTCAACGAGGTCGGTCGGAAACTGTCCTATGGCCGGCGTTCGCCACTCAGCTTGAAAAACGGTATAGGGCCGGCCGCTGAGGTCGACGGCCACAAACCCAAGCGCTTCGTCCATAGGCATATAAGCATGCCCAGCGCGGTTGACTCCGGCGCGCTCGCCCACGGCGGCAGCGAAGGCCTGGCCCAGCACGATGGCAACGTCCTCGATCGTGTGGTGCGAGTCGATATGCAGATCGCCCTCCGCCTTCACCACCAGGTTGAATAGNCCGTGCACCGCGAAAGCGGAAAGCATGTGGTCCAAGAATCCAACCCCGGTGTCGACAGCGTGCGCGCCACTCCCATCGATATCAAGGGAAATGGTGATGTCGGTTTCGTTTGTCTTGCGGTGGATTTTCGCTCGTCGCTCGCTCATCGATTTTCCTCCAGGGCGGCCATCGAAACCCAGCGTAGTGCCTCGACCAGCCGGTCTGTATCTTCCGGCCGCCCGGCGCTCACCCGAATGCANTTCTCCAGCCNCGGCTTGTTGAAATAACGGACCAGCACGCCTTCTCGCTCCAGGTCGCGCTTCAGCAAAGCCGCGGGCCGTCCCTCGACCCGGAAGAGGACAAAGTTGGAATGACTGGGATATGGTCGCAGAAAAGGAAAGGCCGCCAGCTTGCGCGCGATGCGTTCCCGTTCGGCTACCAGTAAGCCCACCTTTTCCCGCAGCCAGGCGGCGTCCTCGAGCGCGGCGACGGCCGCCCGCGACGCGGCGACGTTGACATTGTACGGCTGCTTGATCTTCCACAGGTGGGGCAGCAGCCACGACGGAAACGCCCCATATCCCACCCGCAGGCCCGCCAATCCGGCCAACTTGCTAAACGTTCGCAGCACGACCAGGTTTTCGTATGACGCCACCCAGTTCAGCCGGCTGGCGATCCCTTCGGGCTCGGCGAAATCGATATACGCCTCGTCCAGAACCACCAGCAGCGGCAACGCCAGGAGGCGGCGCAATGTCCCGTCATCTACGACGCTACCGTCAGGGTTATTAGGCGAGCAGATAAACAGCACCTTGGCGTTTGGTGTCCTGGCAACCGCTTCCTCGATGGCCGGAACGTCAAGCTCAAAGCTCGCGCGACGCGAGACGGGGACGTACGTCGCGCCGTTCACCGCGGTCGAAAACGGATACATGCCGAAGGAAGGCGGGCAATCGATCACCCCGTCGCCCGGAGCAATGACGGCCCGCAAAACGAGATCGATGAGTTCATCCGCGCCCATTCCCGCCAGCAACAATTCCGGATTAACACCGGTGTATCGCCCTACCGCCTCCCGCAGCGCATTCGCGCCGGGATCGGGATAGATGTGATAGAAAGGCTCGCTCGCTATCGCCGCCAGCGCTCCCGGCGGTGGGCCATACGGGTTTTCGTTGGCATCGAGTTTAACAATCTCCGCCACCGGCCGCCCCAACCGGGCCGAAAGTACCTCGAACGGCGCGATCGGTGCGTATGGCTCCATGTCGCGTATGTCGGGGCGCAGGACGCGATCGGCAATCATTGATTCACCCGCTTTTCGGCCGCGCCGGCGTGGGCAGTCAGGCCTTCGGCGCGGGCCAGCAAGGCTGCCGTCGGAGCCAGTTCGGCGATCGTGTCCTCATCCAGGTCGATGATGCTGGTGATTCGCACGAAATCGAGCACATTGAGCGGCGAGGCGAACCGGGCCGTGCCGCCGGTCGGCATCGTGTGGCTGGGGCCGGCGACGTAGTCGCCCAACACCTCGAAGGAGCGCTCACCGAAGAACAACCCGCCCGCATTGCGCAAGGCGTCGGTCAACGCTCGGGGATCGGAGGTGGCGATGCAGAGGTGCTCGGGGGCGAATTCGTTGGCCAGACTCGCCGCCTCGGCCAGATCACGCGTGATCACGATTCCCCCTTGCCCAGCCAGGGCCACGGCGATCACCTCGTCACGGCTCAGGCTTTCCATCTGGCGGGCCACCTCCTCCTGGACCGCTTCGCCCAGCGGCCGTGAAGGGGTCAGGAGAATGGCNGTCGCCAGCGTGTCGTGCTCTGCTTGCGCCAGAAGGTCGGCCGCCACCCAGGCCGGATCGGCGGACTCATCNGCAATGACGACGGTCTCAGTTGGGCCGTTGAGGCCGTCGATCCCCACGATTCCAAACACCTGCCGCTTGGCCAGGGTGACGAACAGGTTGCCGGGGCCGACGATCTTGTCGACCTTTNGCACGGACTCCGTGCCGAAGGCCAACGCGGCGATTGCCTGCGCGCCGCCCAGGGTGAAGACCTTGTCAATCCCTATCGCCGCCGCGGCGGCAAGGATGATTGGCGGAACGCGGCCGTCGCGCCCCGGCGGGGTGACGACCACGATTTCATCAACGCCGGCCACCTGGGCCGGGATAGCCGACATCAAAAGCGATGATGGCAAGGGAGCNGTGCCGCCGGGCACNTAGACCCCNACGCGNCGCAGCGGNGCCACGCGCTGGCCCAGACGGCCGCCCAGGGCGCCGGATTCCCACGATTGCACCGGCTGCATGGCGTGGAAGGCGCGGANACGCTCNGNCGCCAGTTCAAGCGCCCGCCANAATTCCGGCGNAATAGANCTCGNCGCGNCGCTAATTTGGGCGGGATCGACCGCCAGCCTGTCCAGNCTGACGTCGTCGATGCGCCGGGTCCAGTCNATTAGNGCCGCGTCGCCGCGCTGCCTGACGTCGCGTAAAACGCGGTCGACGGCCTCGGCAGGGGAAACATCCATCCCGAATATTCGCCGCAGCGACGCCTTTACCNCGTTGGGGATAGCTGGTTCTAGCGCGTTTTGCCGGCGCAGAATCGACCCTCGCGCCTCTTCCGATGTGTAGATAGTGATCATGATTGCTTCGATTACCTATTAGTTTTTTCCCACGCTAAGCCGAGCGCAACGCAATGAGCATGGCGCGATAGCGCACCGGCTCCTCTTCAAAGATATAGGCACAGGGAACGACAACCACGCCGCTGCCGCCGATGGCGCGTAGCTGGCCGACTGCCTCGAACAGCCTGTCTTGCCGCACGACGATATTGATGGCGTACCAGTTCGTCTCCGCCCGCAGATGCTCGCGAGCAACGACCGGCGCGATGGTCGGCCCCTGCAGGCCCCCAAGACTCGTCTGGGCAAACATGCGCTCGCCAATTTCCTCGGCCGAAGCGCCACGCATATTGGCGGTAATCAGGAAGGAGCCCCGCGCCCGCGAGTAAGCCTCGATATACTCCAACAAATGCCGGGCCGTGGCCAGCACTT
>JAACJX010000663.1 GCA_014237545.1 Ardenticatenia bacterium
CTCACTAAGTGAGTGTTGCGTGATATAATCACCGACGATCCACAGTATAAATGCACAAATTGCCTATGTCAAGATGATCTATAGCATATAGATTGTAGATTCGGATCATGTACCGGGTCAAGATGATCTAGGAATCTCCATCTACGCGCTGTACAATCGGCCTGACATCCTGTATACTTGCATTGTTATGAGCCTCGCGGCCCGGTTTATCTGTAGGGCAACCCGTCAGATTGCCGACCGGCGCGGGGGCGTGGCGCAGGCAACCAGCGGGCGCTACTGCCATGAGTTTTGGCGATCGGTTGGATCGCGCAAAGAGGAGAACTGCGATGGTCGAGAGCCTTTTGGAAACTGATTTGGGGCGCTACAAGCCGGACTGGGAGAAGCTGGGGGTAGTCGTAGCCCCGTTCACCATCGAGGCCGACCCGCGCTTCATGTATCTCTCCACGGAGACGCGCCGCGCCCTGTCGAAGGTCAGCTACATGGTCGAAGCGGGGCAGGGGGCGTCGGTCGTCGTCGGCGAGGTGGGCACGGGCAAGACGACGCTGGCCTCGTGGTTCCACAGCCGCTATGACCGCCGGCCGGATTTCGTGGCCGCGCGCGTCGACGAGCCGCCCAAGAAGAGCGGCCTGCTGCTGCTGCGGCGCATCGCCGCCGAGTTCGGCGTGCGCACCCGCCGCGCCACCGAGGACCAGCTCAACGAACTGCGCGACTTCCTGACCGAGACGACGGCCCGCGGCGTGCTGCCGCTGGTGATCATCGACGAGGCCCACGAGCTGGAGCCGGAGCAGTTCAAGGAGCTGCGCCGCCTGCTCAACTTCCGCGACCCGCGCGGTGGCAAGGCCTACCAGTTGATCCTGCTCGGCCGTCCCGAGCTGGACATCAACCTGCGCCACTCGAAAGACTTCAACGACCGCGTCGCCACCCGGTCGTCGCTCGACCCGCTGGCCCCCGACGACACGGCGGCGCTGATCGAGTATCGCCTGCTGGCCGCCGGGCGCGACGGCCGCCAGCCGCCGCTCTTCCTGCCCGACGCGATCCTGCCCATCTGGCGCGAGACCCGCGGCTACCCGCGCTCTATCTGTCTCCTTTGTCTCCATCTCTGTCTCGAACTCCTCGCCACCGGCGGCACCCAAATTGACGAAGCGTTCGTCGCGAAATTCCTGGAAACGCATACGGGATACCGCCAAGCGGAGTGACGAGTGACGAGCGACGAGTGACGAGTTAAGAGGGGAGGTGAGCAAAGTGAGCGAGTTTCCATTGCGTGATCGAACACAGGCGATGGCGTTGCGGGTGATGAATGTCTACTCGGCGCTGCCGCTATATGGAGTGGCCCAGGTGCTGGGGTATCAGATGTTGAGATCGGGCCCCTCGGTGGGAGCCAACTACCGGGCATCCATGCGCGCCAAGTCGCGCGCCGACATGATAAACAAGCTGAAGATCGTCGAAGAAGAGGCCGATGAGACGCTGTATTGGCTGGAGTTGTTAGTCAAAGGCAATATAATGCCTGAACCAAGGCTCCGGCCCTTGATGAATGAAGTAGAAGAAATCATCGCCATGACTGTTTCATCGATCAAAACCCTGCGCGGGAACGCGGAATCTTAACTCGTCATTCGTCACTCGTCATTCGTCACTATATAAGATGAAATCGGAAAAGATTCGGGAATCTCGCTCGAAAGAGCGCGACAATGATGAAGAGCCGCGGGTCAGCACGCTGAAGGAGTTGCTGCGCGAGAAGCCGCGCCGCGGCCGCCCGCGCCGGCAGGTGGCCCGGCAGAATGTCTACGTCGCGCTGCACCCGGAGCAGAAAGCCCAGCTCGATGACCTGGCCGGCCGGCTGCCCAAGGCGCTTGGCCGCGCCGACTTGCCCGACCTGGCCGTGTCGGTGCTGACCGCCCGCGTCGAGGCACTGCGCACGGCCGTTACCGGCCGCACGCGCGAGATCCCCGAGGGCGTCACGGACCTGGAGTCGCTCTACCTGCTGTGGGACGTGCCGCTGCCGCGCCGCGAGCCGGCCGACAAGTGGACGAGCATTCGCCTGTCGCCGCAACAGGTGCTGGAGCTGGGGCGAGTGCACGGCACGCTCAACGCCGCGTTCGGCGCCAACCGCAGCGAGGTGTTCGGCCTGGCCCTGGCGCTGCTGGCCCAGTTCCTGGAGCGTCACCCGCTGGCCGAGGCGGAGATGGGCCTGGCCGACGTGAGGGAGATGATCTTCCGAGAGTGACGTGTTACGAGTGATGAGTTACGAGTGACGAGTTACAAGTGAAGAGGGTGGGCGGCTGACCGACGACCATCGACCGCTGACGGAACTAAACGCAAGGGCGCCAGGACACAAGGGCGCAAATGTTCCTGCCACGTGCCACAGACCGCCGACCAGCAACCGCAGATCGCTGCCCGACTGAGATAACGACCCACGAGCGCGAATCACCTGCCACTTGCCGACTGCCACTCCACCCCCGCATTTAA
>JAACJX010000248.1 GCA_014237545.1 Ardenticatenia bacterium
GATTCATCGATTAACGATTATCAGCCGATCGGCAGCGCGAAGATCGCGGCGGCGACATTTGTCCGCTTGATGGACATGAGTCGCGATCAGGCAGCGCTGGTTTCTTTCAATGGCTCTGCGTCTCTGAACCAGCCACTGACGACGAACCGACAGGCGGTAATCGACGTGATAGGCACGCTTTACGCCGGCGGAGGCACGAATATCGCGGCCGCTATCGATAAGGCCAGAGTTGAATTACTTGGCGCTAATCACAAGCCGGATAATGCTTCGGTGATGATCGTGTTGAGCGACGGACAAAACGGCGGCGGGAGTAGTCCGGTCATCGCGGCCGCGGATACGGCCAAGAATGCCGGTATCCGTGTGTTTTCCATTGGGCTTGGGCGTGGTGTCGACGCTGACACAATGCGTCAAGCAGCCTCATCGGCTGACGACTATTACTTCGCGCCGACCGCCGGGGATTTGCAGGAGATCTACAATAAGATCGCTCGCGGTGTGCGGCCCGATCCACAGGGAACGTTGCGTCTGTCAGTTGCCGACTCATATCGCGCCGACGCAAATGCGCGCGTCAGTGTCTCAGTTTTCAATGGAGATACCTTATCACAGACTTATACGATTCGCGTGCAACTAAAGCACCTGTTTTCGGTCATCCAATCTTATGAAGAGAGCCAACTGGTTGCCTTTGGTAGCACATTCCGTAAGCAGTATGACTTCGGGTCTCTGGATCCGGACTTGAGAACTTACACCGTTGTTGTCGATCTCTACGACGACAGTGGTGTTTGGCTGGATACAGAGTTTGCGTCATTTATTGTCGGTGACGAACTTGAAGCGCTGAATGCTGGCAAGCGTCTCACTGACGCGGCCAAGGATGAAGTCAATATCATCCAGAATATGCTCGTCGAAGATACGGCGCGTACTTACGATGTGCGCGATAAGAGTTTTATCGAGTTTATGGTCAGCCTGGTAAGCAACTATATACCATGGGTAACGAGTCAAGACCTTCCTATTACGGCCGACGCCATCAGTAATATGGTCGGAGAATTCGTGGACGGGTTTGTATCAAACAAGATTTGGGATAAGTATCGGGCGGCTAATTCGGAAGGCGAACGGAAGTCGGTAGCTCGCGGCACGATTACCCCCAAGCTGGAAGCTGAGCGGTTAACGATTGACAGTGAGGATACGCAATTCCGTGAATACCTGGACGGCCAAACTGTATCGTGGCAGAGCGAATGGAATAAGCGTGTGAGCATTGCCGAGGAATTCATTCGCAGTCGTATCGAGCAAGCCAGGGTGGCCTATTTCATCGATCTTGATATTCACTGGAGCGTTTGGCCGCCGAGTTTGCCTGATCCGGATGTGCATAGAATATCGTTCTCGGAGTTCAATGATAAGTTCGACTGGTTTGTCAGCGAGGAGCGATTTGGGGGCCAGTGGTGGTTGAACGGGTTAAGCATCATTGCTATTGTCTTGATAATTGGAATTTTGATCATCATTTTGATCATTCCAAGTGGTGAGGAGCTACCGGCCGCAGCGGCCATCCTAGCCTCACTTAAATCAGCAGGAGCGATCATCGGTGCGGTTGGGGCGGGCAAGGCTGCCGCCGTGCTGTTGATTGTGTTGCTAACGCTGGCCCTCTACTCCAATAGCGGCACTGGGCCGGTTGCTGAGACCATCGTTGATGCTCAGGCCGACGGGTTGAATGAGATCAGGCAATTGTTAGGGGGAAATAAGTTGGCGGCCGACCCCCTACCCACCGAGGCACGACTTGATGGCCGTACACTGTCGCTTCAAGCCGGGCAGGCCCAGGAGGTCTATATATACACTCCGTACGGAGCGCTGATGGATCGCCTTACCTTTATGGATGGTCGGGCTCGATCGCTGTCGCTGCCGCCGGGAAAGTATTCTCTCATCACTACCGATCATGCTTTGACATACGCTAGCCGCCAGGATTTAACGATCGAAGGCGCGGCTGTCACTTTGTCAACAACTGTGGTTAAACCTATCCGGCCCAGCGACACAAATTTTGATGTTAACTTAACAGTCACCAACGATGGCGACTCCGCGGTTGGGCCGCTTACCCTGGTATCATCGGTCCTGAATGGAGAAGGACTGGAGATGTGGGAGGTGAATCTGGGGCCGTATGAAACCAACGAATACGCTTATTCCTTCACTGTTCCCGGTAACGGCGCCTATGTTCTGAACGCTTATATCGAGGACGGTGTGACGGCGCTGGACGAGACGTTTACCGGTCTGGTCGTCGGCCAGGCCCCTGCGTTCATAGCTGATGTGGTGCTGGCGACGTCTTATCCCCCTCAAACGCCGATTGACATCCCTGTGACCGTTGAAAATCAGGGAAATCTGACCGGTCACGCTGAGATCAATGTGGAAATCATCAATCTGTTGCGCACTGTCGATAAGGAGCCAGTTGTGGCCCGCACTTTCGCGCTGGATTTGGCGGCGGGCAAAAGCTCAGTCGAGGTGATTGATCTCGGAACGACTTTGCCGCCGGGAATATATCGCCTGTCGTTACACTTGAACGGCGTCATGTTCGGCTCACGCACATTTATCAATGAAGCTGAAGGAGCGCTTTTTGCAATCCCCCGCATCTTTGGGCCTATTGTGGACGCGAACCAGACAGCCATTCCCTACGAGGTAACGCTCGTCGATGAGATGTTCAATCCAATCGACGCGCCACTCGTCATGGATGTGCGCGACCCAAACGGGGACGTGACTCAAATCTCGCCATTCAACACCGGCGTTGGCGAATATTACTTCTCGATCCCGGCTCCCATCGAAGGGACATACTCATTGCGCGTCAATGCTGAACATGCCGGTCGTTATGTGGTCAACGTCGAGGATTACGCCGTTCGCGGTTCCGCCGGCTTTATCTATCCAAATATCATCGGCGGGTTGGCCGATGATCGCACGCGTCCGCTATCGATTGCGCTGGAAAACGAATTGGGTCAGCCTGTGCCGGACGCCAGGGTAACGATCGCTGATACCAACGGCGGCCAAACGGCCGTCTCCGATGCCAACGGTATCGCTTCCATTGTTGTGACGGCCGTCGGTTCAGTCGAAATCGTTATTGAGAAACCGGGCTATGCCGACACCACCTTTACTCTGCCCACCAAGGGCGCGACACAGGCCCAGGACTTGTGGCTGGTCGAAGGCTGGAACCTGATCTCTTTCGCCAAAATGCCGGCAGACCAGGGGCCGGCGGCCATCAGTTCACCGGTTCGACTCGACTTGGAGCGAATTGTTGGGTTCGAATCCGGCGTAGAAGTTCTTTATGACCCAAAGAAGGATGATGCCGAGAATACCCTTTTGGCGATGTCGCCCGAAAATGGTTATTGGGTATGGGTTACCCGCGATGTCGTTTGGCCGGTAGAAGGAGATCCGGTCGCTGTCGATACCCCTCTATCGTTGCAAACCGGCTGGAACCTGATTAGTTACCTGCCTGATGCGCCAATGTCGGTAGAGACGGCCCTGGCCACAATACTTGACAATGTCGACGTGGTTCGCGGTTTCACCGGTCGTGGTTTGACCTATCACCACGGGATGCCGAAAGCATTTTCGACATTGCGAAACCTTTCGCCGGGAATGGGATATTGGGTAAAGATGAAGGAGCCTGACATCCTCATCTATCCCGATCCGGCGGCGCTATCTTCCGTCGAGGCCGAATTCGAACCCAATCCATCGCCGGAAGAGGGGGTGACTACTTCGCGCCTGTGGGCCGATCTCTACGCATCACGTATGATTTGGAATGCCACGCCGGTATCGGTGGGTAGCGAGATCACGGTGTTCGGGGAAGACGATGCGTTGCTTGGTCGCGGAAAGGTGACTGAACCAGGCGTCGCCCCTTTCTTGCCGGTTTATGGCGACGACCCACTCACCCCGGAAGATGAAGGCGCTTCGTCCGGAGAGTCACTGCGCGTCGCCGTTAATGGCGCTGCCTATCCACTTGCCCAACCGCTATTATGGGACGATCGGGCCTTCTTGAATCCGGTTAGTACGGCCACCATTTCGGGCGCTGTCGTCGATGAGTTCGGCACTCCACTCTCGGGTATTACGATTCGCACCGACACCGGTCTGGCTGTCGATACGGATGCCGGCGGTCAGTACAACTTCGCCGATCTGTTACCGGGCACGTATATGATTTCGGCTTCCGAAACCAGTTATTACGCCTTCGCGCCGGGGTCCTACCTGGTAACGGTACCGCCCGACGCAACGTCGATAGATTTCACAGGCCTGTTTAAAACCTTCAGTATCTATGGTCATGTTATGGATGGAGAGACCGGCTTACCGATGGCCGGTGTCGAGATCAGAACGCAATTCGGCGATAGCGCCCTGTCGGATAAGGACGGTTTCTACCTCCTCCCCTCGCTGGCCGCCGACGACTATATCCTGACCCCGTGGAAGGCAGGATATTCCTTTACACCATCATTGCGCCAGGTAACTGTGCCACCCCAGAGCGGGGATCAGAACTTCACCGGCTGGGTTGATGCCGTAAAGTATAAACTGTTTATTCCGACGGTCAGCAGTGATTCGCAATGAACGGCTTGTCGAGATTTTTTATGTGTAAGAAAATCGACTGTATGACGAGGTGCTAATCAACGCCCGTTTTCACTCGTCACTTGTCACTTGAACCGCCGTGCCACGGCCTGACGCGGATTCCACCTCAAATCGCGCGCCGACCGCTTCGGCTCGCTCGCGAGCGCCCAGCAACCCAAAATGGCCGCCGAGTGCTAGTTCGGCGGCGCGCTCGGCGGTGTCGAAGCCGGCGCCGTCGTCGCTGACGGTCAGCGCGATATGGTCGGGGGTGAAGGCAAGGCGCA
>JAACJX010000027.1 GCA_014237545.1 Ardenticatenia bacterium
AGGAAGACCCGGCCGAGACGGCCGACCTGCTGGTGGACATCGTCGCCCGGCGCGCCCCGGCCAAGTTCGGCCTCGACCCGTTCGACGACATCCAGGTTCTGGCGCCGATGTACAACGGGCAGGCCGGGGTCATGCGGCTCAATCAATTACTCCAAGAGACGCTTAATCCGGCCGGTCGCAAGCCGGAGCGCCGCCTGGGCGGCCGCACCTTCCGCGTCGGCGACAAAGTGATGCAAACAGTCAACAACTACGACAAAAGCGTCTATAATGGTGACATTGGGCGGGTGACAGACATTGATGTCATCGAGCAAACGCTGACTGTCAGCATTGACGGCACGCCGGTGGTCTACGACTTTCTGGAAGCCGACGAGCTGATCCATGCCTATGCCGTCAGCGTCCACAAGTCGCAGGGGTCGGAGTATCCATGTGTGGTCATGCCGGTGGTGGTGCAGCACTATATGATGCTCCAGCGCAACCTGCTGTACACCGCCATCACGCGGGCGCGCAAGCTGGTCATCCTGGTCGGCACGCGCCGGGCCATCCAGATCGCCGTGCGCACCAACCCCGTCGCCCAACGCCACACCGCGCTCGACTGGCGGCTGAAACAGTGATTTACAAAGAAGAAACCACAGATTACGCAGATTTCACAGATTACCAGAGCTAATCTGTGGAATCTGTGGAATCTGTGGTTAAGCCTCTTTAGTTAAGGAGATAGCCATGAAAAAGCTCAACCGCGGCGTCGCCGTGGTCGGCACGGGGATGAGCCAGTTCGGCTCCTTCCCGGAGAAAACCACTCGCGACCTATTTGTCGAAGCCTTCCAGGACATGCGCGCCTCGGTCGACCGCGGCCTGGATCCCAACGACATCGAGGCCATTTACGTCGGTAACTACAGCAGCGACCTGTTCGAAGGGCAGGGCCACACCGCGCCGATCATGGCCGACTGGGTGGGCCTGGCCCCGCGCCCGGCGACGCGCGTCGAGGACGCCTGCGCCAGCGGCGGCGTGGCCCTGCGCCAGGGGATTCTGGCCGTCGCCTCTGGCCTCTATGACGTGGTACTCGTCGGCGGCATCGAGAAGATGAGCAACCTGCCCATTGCCGGAGTGACCGACGCGCTGGCCACGGCCGGCGACGTGTCCTTCGAAATCCCGGCCGGCTTCACCTTCCCCGGCTTCTATGCCGCCATCGCCACGGCCTACATGCACCGCTACGGCGCGTCGCCCAACGCCCTGTTGCGCGTGGGCATCAAGAACCACGACAACGGCAAGCTCAACCCCAAGGCCCAGTTCCGCGCTCGCATCGCCGACCTGATGGCCGGGCGCATCGCCAAGGCCCAACAGAAGGGGCTGCCCGTGCCGGAGTGGCAGACCGAGATGGACTTCCTCCACGACGACGGCGCCAACCCGTTCATCGCCTGGCCGCTGCGGCTGTTCGACTGCTCGCCCGTCACCGATGGCGCGGCGGCCGTGCTGCTGGTCAGCGAGGAGATCGCCCGCCGCTTCAGCGACGCCCCGCTCTACGTCATCGGCACAGGCCAGGCCAGCGACACCTCGGCCCTGCACGACCGGCCAGAGCTGACCGCCCTGCGCGCGGCCCAACTGGCCGGGCAGCAGGCGTATGCGATGGCCGGGGTGACGCCCGACGACATCAAGATCGCCGAAGTCCACGACTGCTTTACCATCGCCGAGATCGTGGCCACGGAAGACCTGGGCTTCTTCGCGCCGGGCACGGGCCACGAGGCGGCCGAGGAAGGTCTGACCACACGCCACGGGCCGAAGCCAATTAACACCTCCGGTGGCCTCAAGTCGAAAGGGCACCCGGTTGGCGCGTCGGGCGCGGCGCAGGCGGTCGAGGTCTGGAAGCAGATGCGCGGCCAGGCCGGCGAGCGCCAGGTCGACCGCGACGTCGATCTGGCCATGACCCACAACGTCGGCGGCACGGGGCAGACGTGCGTGGTGCACATCTACGAGCGGAGATGAGATCGGGACGACAGACAGAGGCGACTCCTGTCGCCCGACGACGGACGACAGAAAGAGGTTAACGCAAGGACGCGAAGGCGCTAGGACGCAAACCAAAATGGCCACGGTCTGTGGTCCTCTAAAGGAGAAACACCATGACTGAACCAACAACAACCGACCGGCCCTTCACCGCCGCGTCGTTTCAAGCCTACATGAACGAGGGCAAGCTGATGGGCTCGCGCAACCGCGAGACGGGCGAGGTGTTCGTGCCGCCGCGGCCGATCGACCCTGGTACCCACGGCGAGGATATGGAGTGGGTCGAGCTGTCCGGCCGGGGCACGCTGGCGGCCTTCACCTCGGTCTACATCGGCACGTCGGCCATGATAGACGCCGGCTACGACCGCAACACTCCCTACGTGGCCGCGATCGTTGAACTGGCCGAGGGGCCGCGCATCAGCGCGCAACTGCTCGGGGTGGATGGCAAACAACCCGATATCGCCTGGATCGGCCAGCCGCTGAAAGCCGCCTTCGTCGAGCGCGGCGAGGGGGACAAGCGGCGATCATATCTGGCGTTTGAAATGACTTCCTGAGATTTCAGTGAAAACGTAGAAGTAATGCCTGAGACAGTGTGGATTTGCGCGGATTGGCGGGTCTCAATAAAATCCTCGAAATTTACCCCAAATCGAGGTATCAACATCTATGCCCCCCATAAATCCCACACGCGTGACCATTGATAATTTCAGGCGAGCGGAAACCGATACCTATTTTGCCAGGTTTGTAGCACAAGGCGCGTTTGGCAAGCTCAACCATGAGCGCGAACTCGCGGCCATCGACAGGCAGTCCGTGATTCGCCTGAACCGCGATACGCTTTATTCATCGGGCGTATTTGATCTGGATGCCTCCCCGGTTCACGTCAAGCTCCCGGATACTGGAAAGCGGTATATGGCGGTTCAGGTGGTCAATCAGGATCATTACACCACCGACGTTATTTATGCGCCTGTCACCCGGACGCTTACCAAGGAAAACGTCGGCACGCGGTATGTGGCCTTACTTAT
This sequence comes from Ardenticatenia bacterium, assembly GCA_014237545.1. Taxonomy (GTDB): domain Bacteria; phylum Chloroflexota; class Anaerolineae; order Promineifilales; family Promineifilaceae; genus Promineifilum. The sequence continues at coordinate 3,012 of JAACJX010000027.1, forward strand.
CAGGACATTCGTGAACCCGAACGACGCGGCCGACGTGAAAGCGGTACATGCGCTGCAAGACAGCATCATTGTCACACAGCAAGCCACAGGTCAGTTTGAGGTGGGGGAGTGGGATCAGGAATCCCTGACGGCCATTCGCGAGGCGTTGCTACATCTCGCGGCCGCCAACGGGGGCATCAATTCGGCACGCATGTTCGGCCGTGTAAATAAGGTCGAGCCAACCCAACATTTGATCGGGACCGCCGCGGGTTGGGGCGGAAATCCTCCCACAGCCGCCCTCTACATCGGCTACGAGCCACAGAACAATGACGGCAAGACCGCGTACGAACTCACTCTCAAAGACGTGCCCGTAGACGGCTTTTGGTCGGTTAGTGTTTATAACCAGAGCGGATACTTTGAAAAGAACGACAAGGACGCCTATACCGTCAACAATGTCACCGCTGACATAAATAGCGACGGCTCGGTTACGATTCATTTCGGTGGTGTCGAGAGCGCCACGAACCATATACCGATTACGCCGGGCTGGAATTATCTTCTCCGGCTGTATCGACCGCGCCAGGAACTACTTGACGGCCAGTGGAAGGCTCCACAGGCCAAAACTGTGACGTAAACAACGCGCCACATCAATCTACGCGCGGGTTTCGTAAGGATCCCGCGCGATTTTTGGTTTCGGGAACGAGTTTCGTAACGATCAGGAGACGATCGGCTCTAAGACGATGGATCTGGAGTCATTGAGCATTATATTATCTGATAGTACGGCGGAAGATCCGCGCAGTAAAATAACGGTCGAACGGAACTCCATTTGCTATTAGCCATTTATATTGACTGTACCGTCCGGTGTGATCGTCACGTTCTGACCCGCTCGAATTCGCCCATAAATGCTGCCATCCAGCACTATCACCGGAGGCGCGACCCCATACAGTTCCCGGGCCACGGCCGCGCCCAATGCCAGGATCGCGTCCGGCTCGGCCAGCAGGATGGCCGCCGGGGCCGTGCCCAGTCGCACGGCTTCGAGCAGGATGCTGCTGGCGCTGCTGCTGCCCTTACCCACCGGCATCACCAACACCCATCCGGTCACATTGGCCCGCCACTGCGGGTGGCGCTGGTCGATGATGTCGCCGGTCTCCGGGTCCAGGCCACCCCACAAGCTCAGCGGCGTGTCGAGCACGAGGGCGTCGCCGGTGGCTGCGCCTTCGACCAATACCCGACCGCCGACCTCAGCCGAAGGGATGATTGACGAATGCTGCATGCCTAGATCAGAGCGACCTAATAACTGACCTGCTGAAGACTGACTTACTGGATACTGTTCACTCCCCCCTGCTCCTTTTCCCCCCTGCTTCCCTGCCCAAAGCGAAGCGTCCCGCCACACCTCCCCCGCCGCGCCTGACCGCACGCACTCCTCCAGGCTGCCGTAGACCACCTGCAGGCCGATGTTACCGGGCGAGTAGTGGGCGAATTTGCCGGAATTGGTCATCAGCACGCCGCCGCGCGACCGCACGATGGGCGTGACGACGACGCAGGTATCGACAATCACCTGCACGCCGGCCGCCCGCAGCCGCTCTAGCCAGCCGCGCTGCTGCAGGGCGACCAGTGCCAGCCGGTGGGTGCAGACGATAAATTCCACGTCCGGCCGCGGAGGGTGTTTCTCAACCAGCGGCAGAAGCCGGGCGAACTCATCGAGCGAGAAGTGGGGGCTGCCCAAGGCGACGACGTTGATCGGCCCGTCGGGCGCG
>JAACJX010000555.1 GCA_014237545.1 Ardenticatenia bacterium
AACGCGCCGCTGAGCAGCAAGGCCAGGACGATGTTGCGCCTCACCCGGATACCCGCGTAGCGCGACGCCTCAGGATTCAGACCCACGGCGCGAATGCGATAGCCGGTCGTCGTCCGCCACAGGAAGATATAGACCACGAAAGCCAGGATGACGGCGATGAGCGCGCCCAGGTGCAGTCGGGTCGGCACCCAGCGCGGCAGGTCGAAGGCCTGGGCCAGTCGCGCCGTCTGTGGGATGCGCGACGACACCTCCATCTGCGCCGGATCGATCATCGGCCCGCGCAAGAGGTAGTTCATCCCCTGGACGGCGATGATGTTGAGCATAATGGTGCTCAGGATTTCATTCACATTGTAGTACGCTTTCAGCACGCCGGGAATGCCGCCCCAGATGGCCCCGCCGACGAAGCCGGCGACCAGCGCCAGGGGGATAATGACGATGCCCGGCGCATCGGGGAATTGCAGGCCTATCAGCGTCGCCAGGATGGCCCCGGCCACCAGCTGCCCCTCGCCGCCGATGTTGATGACGCCGGCGCGGAAGGCGATGCAGATGCCCAGGGCGACCAGCAGCAGCGGCGTGGCGCGCACGATCGTATCGGCCAGGGCATTCTGGCTGCCGAACGCGCCGTTGATCAACGCGCCATAGGCCTCAAACGGGTTGGCGCCCAGCAGCTGGAGCATAATGGCTCCCACGCCGAGCGCGGCCAGAGTTGCCAGCAGGGGCAACATCAAATCCAATAAACGTCCAAGTCGTGGGTTCTTGACGAAGAAATCGACCATGAATCACCTTACGATGGGTGGCGCTACCCTTCATGGAAGGGCGTCCCGAGCGCCATAGGCGGCGAGACGCGCAATATGCGGCGTAGCGGTCGTTGCCAGCCCTTCGGCATGGCGTTGATAAATCGTTCCGTGTAATCGCTGCCGACTGCCAGCAACACGAGGATCATGAGGATCCAGGGCAAGCTATTGAAAGCCACAACCGATACCTCCGGGAATGCCCGCTGGAGCACGGTGGCCAGCGCTTTCGTNGCGCCNAAGAGCAGCGCGCCGAACGCGCCGCGAATGGGCGACCAGCCGCCAAAGATGACGATCGCCAGCGCGATCCAGCCCATGCCGCGGATGTGGCCGTCGGACCAGCCGATCTTGACGTTGAGCGAGTAGGCCGCTCCGGCGATGCCGACCAGCGCGCCGCCCAAAATGGTGTATAGATAGCGNAGCCGGTTTACGTCTACGCCGCGGGCGAAGGCGGCCTGGGGGCGTTCGCCCGATCCGCGGAGCTTCAGGCCTGGTTGCGTCCGATTGAGCCACCACCATGTGGCAGCGATGAGCGCCATGGCGAAATAGACGACGACATCGTGGTTAAAGAAGATCGGCCCGATAACGGGGATGTCCTTCAGGATCGGGATGCCATAGTGGGGCACGACGGCCCCGCGCATGCGCGTATAGTTCTGGNCGATGAAGGCGCTCAGGTCGTCGCCCAACAGCGTCAGGACAAAGCCGATGGCGACCTGGCTCTGCCCCAGGCGAATGCTACCGAAGGCGACGATACTGGCGAAGATCATGCCGACGACGGCCGCCGCGGCAAAGCCCAGCCAGACGTTCTCCGTCTTCATGCCCACGACGAAGCCGGTCATGGCCGACATCAGCATCGTTCCGTCGAGCGACAGGTTGACGACGCCCGAACGCTCCGTCAGAATCTCGCCGCAGACGGCAATGATCAGCGGCGAGGCCTGGAGCACGATGGAGGCGAGTACGGCGATCAGTTGTGCGTTGTCCATCAGTCGCCTCCGCCCATGTCGGGTGTGATGCTATCCGGCGGAAGCGGGTCGGCCGGCGGAACATCCGGCAGCCCCCCCGTCGCATCCTGTTTCGGGCCCAGCCCCAGTTGCCGCGGCGAGCCAAAGAGCAGGACAAACAAAACCAGCACGCCGGTCAGGATGCCGCCCAGCGCCGAGTGCAGTTGGGTCTTCAATTGGAGCGTGATGCTGCCGTTGAGCACCACCGAGAAGAAGAAGGATATCAGCGGCACCCACAAGATCCGGTATCCGGCCAGCATGACGACGAGCAAGGCCAGGAAGCCAATGCCGCCGGAGATGCTTTGGCGCAGGCTGTCGAACCAGCTGAGGACGCGCACCGCGCCGCCCAACCCGGCCAGCGCGCCGCAGAACATCATGGCCAGCACCGTCTCGCGCTCGCTGGAAACGCCGAGCAGATAGGCGGAATAAGGGTTCTTGCCCAACGCCTTCAGTTTTAGCCCCCAGGTCGTGCCGCGCAAGACCATGAAGACGCCGACCACCGCAAGCATGGCCAGGATGAACGAGAGGACGCTGAAGCGGGATTCTAAGAGACGGGGCAACAGGGCTGCCTCCTGGAAGGGCACGGTCCCGCGGAACGATCCACCCTCCGGCGGCTGCCACGGGCCGGAGATGAGGTAATTCGTCAGGATGATGGCCAGATTATTGAGCGCCAGGCCGCTAAAGATCTCGTTCACCTTGCCGCGCGTTTTCAACACGGCCGAAAGCGCCGCCCACAATGCCCCGCCGAGCATCGCCGCCCCGATCTCCAGGGGAATGAGCACCCAGGACGGCGCTTGCACGTGCAGGGCGACCCAACTGGCGCAGATGGCTCCCAGAATGATCTGGCCCTCGACGCCGATATTCCACAGACCGGCGGTGAAAGTGACGACAAGGCCGGCCGAGGCAAGCAGCAGCGGCACCCAGAAGGCCATGACGCTCAGGAACTTGTCCTGGCCCCCGAATGCGCCTTCCCACATGGCCCCGTAGGCCACCGCGGGACTGGTGTTATACAGGAGCAGCAAGGCGCTGGTAAAGATCAACGCGCCAACGATCGGCACCAGCGGCCAGAGGCGCATCAGCCAGGCACGGCCGTCGCGCTGGGTCTCGGTCATACTTGTCCTCCTATGAGATGGCCCAGTTCATCGGCCGTGGTGTCGTGGGCGTCGAGCACGCGCGACATCACGCCGCCGGAGAACACGGCTATCCGGTCACTATGTTCGATGATCTCATCCAGGTCGGCCGAGATGAAGAGTATGGCTGTGCCGTGGTCGCGGCGCTTGTAGAGCAACTGCCAGGTGTAGTCCGACGANCGCACATCAAGGCCGCGGGTCGGGTGTTCCAATAGTAATAGCTTCAGCGGCGTGTCGAGCAGGGCAAATAGTAATCGCTGCTGGTTGCCGCCGGACAGTGCGTCGGCCGTCGTTTCCGGGCGGCCGACTATCTGGTAGGTCTTGATGCGCTCGACCATCTCGGCCTGATTGCCCTTCCAGTCGACGAAGAACTGCTTTTCCGGGCGCGCCAGCACCAGGTGTTCGGTCAGCGTCAGGCCGGAGACCAGCCCTTCTTCCAGCCGGCCGGCGGGCACGTAGCCGACGCCATTCTTCTTCATCCGATGAAAATTCCAACCGGTCACGTCCTGCCCGTTCAGNCGAATGCGGCCATGGGACGGCGACAGCAGCCCGGCGCAGGCCTGCATGACAAGCCGCTGGCCGCTGCCCTCCAGCCCCGCAAAACCAAAAATCTCCCCGGCGCGGACGGAGAGATCGATGGAAGGAATACTCAATTGGTAGGTCTGGATGGAAACATCCTGCATCTCAAGGACGGGCTCACCGACATCAAATGCAGGCCGGCGGGAGCGTTGCGGCACCTGGCCAAACATCATCTCCACCAGTTGCTCGTTGAGGCAGGGCAACTCTTGCTCCCCCACCATCTTGCCGCGCCGCAAGACGTAGGCATAGAGGCACAACTCCTGCACCTCTTCCAGCTTGTGGGAGACGAGGATGACCGTCTTGCCCTCTTCGCGCGTCATCTTGCGCATNGAATCGAATAGAATCTCNTTCTGCTCGGCACTGATGCCCGTCGTCGGCTCATCGAGGATCAGCACCTCGGCGCCGCCGGCCAGCAATCGCACCAGTTCCAGTTGCTGACGCTCACCCATCGACAGAGAGTCGATGGTGGCGTTGACGTCGATGTGGAAGCCGTAGCGCTGGGCCAGCCCTTCCAGCTCGGCGCGGGCGGTCTTGTAGTTGAGGCGCACCTGGCTGTCGCGGCCGAGCAAATAGTTATCGATCACGCGAAAGGGCGGCATGTCGAGAGGGTCCTGGTAGAGCATGCCGACGCCCTTGGCCAGCGCGTCGGCCGGGGAATGAAAGTCGACCGGCCGGCCCTCAAGGAGGATTTCGCCGCCGGTCGGGGGCTGGTAGCCGGAGAGGATCTTCATAAGGGTGCTTTTGCCGGCCCCGTTCTCCCCCACCAGGGCGTAAATCTTGCCCGGCTCGAACACCATGCTGATGCCGTCATTGGCTTTCACATGACCAAAGTATTTGCGAATGTCCCGCAGTTCAACTTGCATAGGACCCCTCGTTTTGTGGTTACCTGTCGGAGCGCGTTGTCAACAGTTTCAGGCGCCCAAAAAACCGTCACCTAAGAATAGCGGAAGTGTCATGTCATGAATACTGTCATTGATCCTGAGTTAGATATGACATTCATCGTGAACGAACGAGAAACCAGCCTCATTTGCCGCCGTAACGACCGGCGAGCGCTGCCGGATCGACCGGCGACCCGGCCAGGCTGCGCCCGGCATGCTTCTCAATAATCTCCTTCTCTTCTACATACTGGCGAATCACCGGCTCCAGACTCATCTCGCGGGCCAGTTGAAGCCCTCGCTCCATCTCGGCATAAGCGGCCTCGTATTGCCCTTGCCGCCGGTAGGCCTGGCTGCGCAGGTGGTGAAGTTCGGCCTGCCGCAAGGGGATGATCTCGTCCGGATCGTGGAACGCCGTGGGCGTCAGCGCGGCGTCCAATTCGGTTTGCGCCGCCGGGCCGTCGCCGCGTTCCAGCTGGTACATGGCCCTGAGCTGGTGGGCCATCGCCCGCTGATCGGCCGCGCCGAGGCCCAGCTCAAGCGCCTGGCCGGCCAACTCGAAGGCATCCTTGTTCATTCGTTGCGCGCCCTCGCTCGTCAGGAGCGCCTTCTGCAAATGACCTTCAGGTGATTGGGGAAAGGCGACCAGAAACGCGTCCAGTTCGCGGCGCGCCTCGTGCCGCGCGCCGCCTTTCCACAGCGACGCGATGAGTTGNAGCCGCGCCGCGGGGTCGGCCGCGGCGGCNGCCNGCGANGCCTCGAAACGGGCCTGGTCGGCGGCCGACTCGAAAGCGGTCATCTCGAAGGCCCCCGCCCGATCGGCGCGCCAGAAGAGCAGCAGCAAGACGGCGTGGATGGCCAGCGTCACGCCGCTCAGCACCGGNGTGGCCGCAAAATCATAGATCATGCGCCNGTCGCCAATAGGTAAAAATAGGCTGAAAACAGGGTAATAGAGTAGCGAGAAGTAGATCTGGAAGCGAAAGGCGCGCAAGCCAAAGTATTGTAACGTGCGGCTTTCGTTGCGGCGCAGCCCCAACCAAAGCAGCGCGCCGAACGCCAGCGAGCCCAGCGTGCCGGCGACGGCGATGATCCAGTTCTCGATGGCCGTGAACGAGCCATCGGGCACGACGTAGCCCCAGAACACGCGGTAGCCAAACTCCGCCACGCGGCCGCCAAAAAGGAGGACAGCCCCGGCATGGGCCATCTCATGCACGAACACAGCCGGGGGGACGCCAAGAAAAAATGCCGCCTGTTCGGCCAGGCGTTGCTTTTCCCTGGTAAGTGGCTCCTGCCGAACGGCGTTCCAATTGCGGAAAACTTGAATCGCCAATTGTACGGCGCGGCCAATGTATAACAGGGCGAGGAGGTTGAAGAGACCCGTTATGAATGACATTGGCAGACTTTCACAAATCATAGCGGACATCGCCGTGGCTGGCAATAAATAAAGGTGTGATTGTCATACCAATATTTCGGGATTAGTCATCGCCTACCCGCCATGTTAAAATGGGCGTGTGACCGACAAGCGCGAGTTTCTGGCCGAACTGCCGATCTTTGCCGACCTGAGCGCGGCCGCGCTCGATGCCGTTGCGCGTATCACGCGGGAGTATGCCTTCGATGATAACGCGGTCATCGCCTATCAGCGCGATATCGCCAACCGCTTCTATATCGTCAAGGAAGGCCGGCTCTTCGCCCGCTCAATCGACGGCAACGGCATAGCCCGCGAAACGTACTCCTATCTGCCGGGCCAGTATTTCAATGAAAGCTGGCTCTTTATGCCCGGCGTTCAAACGGCGACCATCAAGGGCGCCCAAGGCGGCCGCCTCTACGTCATCGAAGGGCCGGAGTTCGTGCAGTTGTTGCAGCGCTATCCGTCGATCATCGACGAGCTGGCTCCCCGCGAAGAAAACGACGTCCGCTATGGTCTGAGCGACGAGGGATGGATCGAGGCCCAGAAGTTAAAAATCCGCCCGCGGCGGACATCCTCCTCTATCGCCGGCGCCATGCTGGAGGACGAGCACATCGAGCTCTTCATGCGCCGCAGCTGGTGGTTTCTGCTTGGCCGGCTGATCATCCCCACGCTGTTCGTCGTGGCCGCAGCCGTCCTGCTGGTGATTATCCCAACCGACACGCCGCTAGAGCAGACTATCAAAATCGGCTTACCCATCCTGCTGACGATCATCGGCGCGATCCTCTTCGCGTTGCGGCTCATCGACTTTCGCGCTGACTACTTCATCATCACCAATAAGCACCTGACCCATCACGAGTTCGAACTGCGGCATTTTCGCATCCAGCTAGTGAAGGTCCCCATCGGGCAGGTGCAGACGGTCGAGATCCTGAAGCCGTCGCTCCTGGCCAACCTGTTCAACATCGGCACGGCGCGGGTGACCACAGCCGCGGTGGCCGGCGTGGTTCTGTTCGACAATATCGACGATCCACGTGCAGTGAAGACGACGCTTCAGCGCCTGACCGGCCAGTACAAATCGATCGAGTCGGCTCAGACCCAGGCGGTTATGCGCCAGTCGATCGAGAATCACTTTGGCCTATCCCCGCAATTGACAACGACCGACGAGCCGGTCGAGGCCTCGCCTCTGCCGCCGCCCCGCAAGACGGCCGGCAGCCTGCGCAAGCGGTTTGGCTGGCGCGTGGTCGAGGGTGACACGATAACCTATCGTAAGAGCCTCTTCATCCTGGCGAAACAGGTGGGCTGGCCTGTGTTGGCCTTCATCGTCCTGATCGCCGCGGCGATNGGGGCNGTTTATCTGAACCTGTCGCCGTGGGTAGTGGGCACNGTNGTGGGCATCGCCGGCTTCGGGATTCTGNTGTGGTTCATCTGGCAGTTGGAGAACTGGCGCAACGACATCTTCCAGTTAACCGACCGGTANGTCCTCGACGTCGACCGCAAGCCNTTCGGCTTTGGCGAGAGCCGCAAGCANGCGGCCATCGCCAATATCCAGAACGTGGACGCGACGCGGCCGGGCTTNCTGCCCACGNTTTTCAATTACGGCTTCGTCAGCATCGACACGGCCGGTTCGAAGTCTGACATCGTCTTCGACTATGTGCCAAACCCGGAACTGATCCAGAGCGATATCTTCGCCCGCATCGACGAGACCCGCCGGCAGCAGCGCATTCAGGAAGGCAGCTCCCGGCGTCAGGAGTACGCCCTGTTGCTCGACGTATACCGGCAGGCGATGGAGCAGCGACGCATCCCGCAGCGCACCCCAACCGAGATACCTGAGGATTTTCAAGATACATGAGCACCATTCCAATCGTGACCATTCCCGCCGACGTCTTGCGGGGCAAAACAAGGCCGGTCAGCAAGTTCGATGACGAGCTGCAACAGTTGATCGACGATATGATCGAGACCATGCGCGCGGCCAACGGCGTCGGGCTGGCCGCACCGCAGATCGACCGGCCGCTGAAGCTGGCTGTCATCGAGACGCTGCCCGAAGAAGACGACGAGGGCAACGAGATCGAGGGCACCCGCGAGTTGTTCGTCATCATCAACCCGGAGATCTACTGGACCTCCCGCGAGACGACGAAAGGGCTGGAAGGCTGTCTGTCCATCCCCGGCTATCTGGGCGAGGTCGAGCGCCCCGACTCGATTCGCGTNCGCGGNCTNGACCGCCACGGCCGCAAGTTTCGCCGCCGCTTCGACGACTGGGACGCCCGCATCTTCCAGCATGAGATCGATCATCTCAATGGCGTGCTCTACATCGACAAGCTGACTGGCCCGGAAAACATCTGGACCGAGGAAGAGTTCGAGGCAATGCGCGAGGCTCGCGCCCAGGAAAAAGAGCAACCGACCGAACACGACCCGGTTGTCGGTGATTGATTATAGGTAGAAGCCGATTTTCTAGACGCTTACAAGGATCCATTGATGACCCTAACCCGCGAGGACGTGCTCAAGATCGCCAACCTGGCCCGGCTGGCCCTGACCGAAGAAGAATTGGCCCATTACGGCGCGCAACTGTCGGCCGTGCTGGACTACGCCGCCCGGCTCAATGAGGTCGACCTGAGCGACCCCGACACGGCCGGCGCGGCCGCCGGGCCGCCCGACCAGCGGCACAACATATTTCGCGAGGACGAGATCATACCGTCTCTGCCCACAGAGGACGCCCTGTTCAACGCCGCGGCCACGGCCGATGGCCAGTTCCTCATCCAGTCCGTGCTGGAAGAATAGTGGCCAGTGGCCAGCNACCAGTACCCTGTTGCAGACCACTGACCTACCGACCTACTGAANACTGNCTACTTCACCCTATGGACCTCTCCNCCCTGACCCTGANCGAACTACGCGACGCGCTCCGGCGCGGCAAGACCACCAGCGTGGCCGCGACCCAGGCCATGCTCGACCGTATCGTCGCCCACGACAACACTATCCGCAGCTATCTGACCGTCACCGACGAGCTGGCACTGGAGCAGGCGGCCGCCGCCGACCGCCGCCGCGCCGCCGGCGAGGACACGCCCCTGCTCGGCGTCCCCGTGGCCATCAAGGACATGCTGTGCGTGGCCGGCGCGCCGACCACCGCCGGCAGCAAAATCNTGGAGGGCTTTATCCCGCCCTATAGCGCCCATGCCGTCGATCGGCTGGTGGAGGCCGGGGCGGTCATCCTGGGCAAGACCAACACCGATGAGTTCGCCATGGGGTCATCGACGGAGAACTCGGCTTACTTCACCACCCGCAACCCGTGGGACACCGACCGCGTTCCCGGCGGCAGCAGCGGCGGCAGCGCCGCGGCCGTGGCCGCCGGGCTGGCCTATGGCGCGTTGGGCACCGACACCGGCGGCAGCGTGCGCCAGCCGGCGTCGTTCTGCGGGCTGGTCGGCGTGCGCCCCACCTACGGCCGCGTCTCGCGCTGGGGCGTCATCGCCTTCGCCTCGTCGCTCGATCAGGTGGGGCCGTTTGGCCGGACGGCGGCCGACGCGGCGGCTCTGCTGGGCGTCGTGGCCGGCCACGACCCGCGCGACGCCACCTCGCTCGATGCGCCCGTGCCCGATTATGAAGCGGCGCTGACAGGTGACATTCGCGGGTTGCGCGTTGGCGTGCCGCGAGAGTATTTCGTCGAGGGCATGGAGCCGGAAGTCGAGTCGGCTGTCCGCGCCGCCATTGACGACCTGCGCGCGCTGGGGGCGGAGATCGTCGAGATCAGCCTGCCCCACACGCGCTACGGCCTGCCGGTCTACTACCTCATTGCCCCGGCCGAGGCCAGCGCCAACCTGGCCCGCTACGACGGCACGCGCTTCGGGCCGCGGCTGGCCGGGGCCGACATGATCGATACCGTGCGCCGGACGCGGTCGCTCTTCGGCCCGGAGACGAAGCGGCGCATTATGCTGGGCACGTACGCCCTGAGCGCGGGGTACTACGACGAGTATTACGGTCGCGCCCTGAAGGTGCGGGCGTTGATCAAGGAGGATTTCCAGCGCGTCTTCGAGACGGTCGACGTCATCGCCGCGCCGACCAGCCCGACCACGGCCTTCAAGATCGGCGACCGNGCTGATGATCCGCTGGGCATGTACCTGGCNGACATCTTCACCCTGCCGCTCAACCTGAGCGCGAGTTGCGGGCTGTCGGTGCCGTGCGGCTTCGATAGCCAGGGGCTGCCCATCGGCCTGCAACTGATCGGCGACACACTGCAAGAGGCGCGCATCCTGAACGTAGCCCANGCCTACGAGCGCGTTCGTCCCTGGCACCGGCGGCTGCCGGTCGTGCCGGCGGATAGCGAGACCTNATAGGTTTCGGAAAACCACCGGGTTGTTCAGGGTTTTCACGGGAATCATACCCGCATCCGCGCCGAAGGGTTTACAATAAGGAATACCGCCGACGCGCACCGTCACGACGGCGGTTCTTGGGGAGAGAAGACTGTATGCAAGAGCGGTACGAACCCGTCATCGGTNTGGAGATCCATGCCGAACTATTGACGCANTCGAAGATGTTCTGCGGCTGCCGCGTCGTGGACAGCGTGGAAGCGCCGCCGAACACGGCCGTCTGTCCCGTCTGCCTGGGTATGCCGGGCATGCTGCCGGTCATCAACCGCCTCGCCGTCGAGTTCGCCATNCGCGTGGCGCTGGCCCTCGGCTGTGAGATTCAGCCCCACAACATCTTCGCCCGCAAGAACTACATCTACCCCGACCTGCCCAAGGGGTATCAGATCAGCCAGTACGAATTGCCCATCGGCCGCCACGGCGCGCTCGACATCATCCTGAGCGACGGC
>JAACJX010000552.1 GCA_014237545.1 Ardenticatenia bacterium
TAGGCCTGGAACGATTCTTCATCGACGCCGGGCACTTCGGCCTCCACGTCGAGTTCAATGCGGGTAATGGTCGGGCCATCGCCCAGGTGGACCGAGGCGCGGGTGTCGATGCGCGTCGGGGGCACGTTGTTGCGGGTCAGGATGGCCGACAGGAACATGGTGTAGCAGCCGGCGTGGGCCGCGCCGATAAGTTCCTCGGGGTTCGTGCCGCGGCCGTCGGCGAAGCGCCCGGCCCAGGTGTAGGGACCGGCATAGACGCCGCTCTCCAGCTTCAGATAACCGTTTCCTTCTTTCAGGGTGCCTTCCCATTGAGCATCGGCATGACGAATTGGCATTGCAATACACTCCTCTTGTGTGATTTGTTTCGTTTTCCGGACGGGATGTTGGTTAACGCGTGTGGTACCGTCGGACTCCGCGGATGAGTTTAGTCAAAATAGTCCGGCAAGGCCACTACGAGCGAATAGACTTTGATGAAAGGTCTGTAGATATGGGGTTGTGAAGAGCGCGTTCGTATTTTATAGTGATTGGTAGGGGAAAGAATGGCGAGATTAAAGACGTCTTATAATTGTAACAAATTTCACAATATCGTTTAAAATAACAGTATATTAAGATATCGAAATATCAAATATAAAAATATTATGGCGACCCCGGACAAATCGTTGAGCCGGGACCGATTAAGGATAGGAAAGGATGATGGATAAGCGAAAAGAACATATCGTCATTGTGGGTGGGGGGTTCGGCGGGCTATACGCCACCAAGGCCATGAAGAACGCCCCGGTGAACGTAACGCTCATCGACCGGCGCAATTTTCACCTGTTCCAGCCGCTGCTCTACCAGGTGGCGACCGGCGGGCTGTCGCCCGAGGACATCGCCTCCCCGCTGCGGGCGGCGCTGAAGGATCAGAAGAACGCCCAGTTCTTGACCGGGCAAGTGATCGATATCGACCCGGAGCGCAAGGTGGTCATCCTCGAGGACGGCGACGAGATCGCTTATGACGCGCTGGTGATCGCCACCGGCGCCAGCCACCATTACTTCGGCCGCGACGACGAGTGGGAGCCGCGCGCGCCGGGGCTGAAGACCGTCGAGGACGCGGTCCGCATTCGCCGGCGCATTTTGCTGGCCTTCGAGGCCGCCGAGCGTGAGACGGATCCGGAGCGCCGCCGGGCGTTAATGACCTTTGTCATCGTCGGCGGTGGGCCGACCGGCGTGGAGTTGGCCGGGGCATTGGGCGAGCTGGCCAAACACACCATGCGCGAAGAGTTTCGCGCCATCGACACGGCCGACGCGCAAATCAACCTGATCGAGGGGTTAGACCGCATCCTGTCGGCCTATCCCGAAGACCTGTCGGCCTCGGCTGAGGCGTCGCTGCGCGAGTTGGGCGTCACCGTCCAGACCAACAAGCTGGTGACGGAGATCGCCGACGATTACGTGCTGGTGAAGGACGCGCAGACCGGCGAGCAGACGCTCATCCCGACCTTCACTGTGTTGTGGGGCGCGGGGGTGAAGGCGTCGCCGCTGAGCGAGGTGCTGGCCCGCCGCACGGGGGTAGAGTTGGACCGCGTCGACCGGGTGATGGTGCAGCCGGACCTGGCCTTGCCCAACCATCCCGACATCTTCGTCATCGGTGACCTGGCCCACTTCGCCCACCAGACGGGCGAGCCGCTGCCGGGCGTGGCCCAGGTGGCCATGCAGATGGGCAACTACGTGGCCGACGCGCTGCGCCGCCGCCGCTTCGGCAAGGAGATCCGGCCGTTCGAGTACAAGGACAAGGGCATGCTGGCCGTGATCGGCCGCAACAAGGCCGTGGCCGACATCGGCAATCTGCATTTTGCCGGGCTGCCGGCCTGGCTCATCTGGGTCTTCGTCCACATCAACTTCCTGATCGAGTTTGATAACAAGTTGAAGGTGATGACGCAGTGGGGCTGGAACTACTTCACCCGGCGGCAAGGGGCGCGGCTGATCACCGGCGAAGCGTCGCCGGTGTGGATGCAGCTGCCCATCGAACACGAGAAGGCGGTGGAGAAGGCGGACCGGTAACGAATCACCATTCGATTGTGCAGGGCGCAGAGGCGGGCTGACCAGCTTGCCTTTGCGCCTTTTTTGTTTGAGATGAGATTCTGCGGGTGCAACGCTCTTAGGCAGTGCGTCGGGCCTGAGTCGACCGGGCCGGCAACACTTGACAAACCCGCCTCACCTGGGCTACTCTAAGCATGGGCGAGCCACCCAGACCTGTATATCTCCACATCCGGTGACATTCTGCGATTCGTTGCGGCTCGGCCCGTTTCTCCAGGCGGTGATCCTGTGATGGCTGGTCGGTGGGGGCTTTTTCGTAATGGCGATCCCCTTCTTGGCTTTTCCACAAGCAAGACCCGTTGCCGCGCGCCCCAATCCCTCGACTACCCGTCGCGTTCCAAAACACGCGCCACCGGCGCGATTATTTCCCCCACGAATTCCCATTGCCGGCGGCAGGCGTCGCCGGAACGCGCCCATTGCGGCAAGGAGGATGCCAATCGAATTGATACCGCGGCTGTAAGGATCTAGCGAGGAGCGCCAGGCACTCCTCTTCCAACTCGATCCGGCGCGATCCCACCTCGTCGGGGAGATGCGACACGCCAACCACCCATAGCGGCAGAGACGCCCGGCAACGCAAGCCCGACCCCGCCGGACGCCGTCTACCACAGCGCATCTAGAGGACAATCATGTCAA
>JAACJX010000499.1 GCA_014237545.1 Ardenticatenia bacterium
ATGTCGTCGATGGTGGGGGTCGATTCGGGCGGGTCGAACGACGGGCGCGTCAGCGGGCGTTCGGTCCGGCCCTGGGTCGTAGGCGTCGGCGCGGGATCGGCCGGTTCCGGCGGCAGAATTGTGGCCGTCGGCGTGGCCTGGTCGTCCCCGGTCGCGGGCGGCAGCGAAGGGCGAGTCGACGACCCCGAAGGGACAAGCGGCGGCAGCTCTACTGTCTTGGCTTCGGGCGGCAGGATGTGCGTCTTTTGGCCCTGGTCTTCCGACTCCTCGGCCATCAGGTCGAGCAAGGAGATGGTTTCCGGTTCCTCGGGCGGCGTGTCGGGCTTGCTATAGGGTTTGAGGGGCGTCGAGCGGCGCTCTTCGCCGGCCGGCTTTTCGCCGATTTCGCGATCTTTGTCTTCTTGCATGCTCATCAATAGCCTTGTAATCAGGCAGCGGTGCAGCAGGGACAGGTTTCAAACCTGCCCCTACAATTTGACGACGGCGCGGGCGGGAAAGTTCCCTTAGCCTCTGCTCTTTACCAGCATCACCCAATTGCCGCGCTGGACGGCCGNGCCGTCCTGGTTGACGACGGCATACTTCATCGTCACGTTNCCGCCCTTCAGCCGCGGCAGCGCCTTCACCTCGACAATGTCGATCTCCACGTGNACGGTGTCNCCGATGTAGACCGGCAGGCTGAACTTGCANTCCAGTTCGCGGAAGGCCAGCACCGTGCCCTCGATNACGCCTGACTGCACGGCCAGCCCGGTGGCNATGGACTGGACGAGCAGNCCGTGGGCCACGCGCCGGCCGAAGGTGTCGGCCGCGGCNTAGACGGCGTTGGTGTGAATCTGGTTGTAATCGCCCGACAGNCCGGCGAAGGCGACNATGTCGGCCTCGGTGATCGTCCGCCCGGCCGTGCGCAGCCGCGTGCCGACGGCGAAGTCTTCAAAATACAGGCCTTTNGGCTGGTAGACAAGTTCGGTCATAGATTCCTCATTGTGGGAGGGAAAATCCACAGATTACNCAGATGACACAGATTTTAAGAGGCTTGATCCGCAGATTACGCAGATTTTTACATTAATCTGCGTAATCTGTGAAATCTGTGGATTCTCCTATTCCGTCGCCGCGGCGAGCTTCTCGGCTTCGTCGGCCAGGATCAGCGCGTCGATAAACGGGTCCAGGTCGCCGTCCATGACGACCGGCAGGTTGTAGCTGGTGAAGCCGACGCGGTGGTCGGTNACGCGCGACTGCGGGTAGTTNTAGGTGCGAATCTTCTCGCTGCGGTCGCCGCTGCCCACCTGGGCCTTGCGGTTGGCGGCCTCGGCCGAGCTTTGCTTTTCCTGCTCCATCTCTTCCAGGCGGGCCTGGATGATGGCCAGCGCCACCTGCTTGTTCTGGCTCAGGCTGCGCTCGGACTGGATCTTNACNAACATGCCNCGTCGGCTTGTGGACAACCCGGGCGGCCGTGGCGTTCTTCTGCATGTGCTGCCCGCCAGGGCCGGAAGAGAACTCGGCCGTGATTTGCAAGTCCNTCTCATCNAGCGTGATGTCCACCGGATCGAGNTCGGGCATCACGGCCACCGTGGCCGCGCTGGTGTGNATGCGCCCCTGCGACTCCGTCTGCGGCACGCGCTGGACGCGATGGACGCCGCTCTCGAACTTCAGGCGGGAATAGGCCCCCTTGCCCTTGATGGCCAGAATGACTTCCTTGTAGCCGCCCACGCCGGTCTCGTTCTCGTCGACGATCTCCGTCTTCCAGCGCCGGGCNTCGGCATANCGCGTGTACATGCGCAGCAGGTCGCCGGCGAAAATGCCNGCCTCGTCGCCGCCCGTGCCGGCGCGGATCTCAATGAAGACGTTCTTGTCGTCGCGCGGGTCCTTGGGGACGAGCAGGGAGCGCATCCGGCCTTCGAGGCGCTCCAGTTCGACGCCAAGACGGCCGATCTCATCGGTCGCCATCGCCGCCAGTTCCTCGTCTTCCTCGCCCTGGCTCATCTCCTCGGCCTGGGCCAGTTCCTCGCGCATCTGCTTGTACTGCTGGTACGTTTCGACCAACTCGCCCATGTCGGTGCGCTCTTGCGCCAGCTCGGTCAGGCGCACGTGGTCGGCCAGCACGTCGGGCTCGGCCATCTGTCGCTCGATCTCATGGTAGCGGTCGACGACTTTATCTAGTTTGTCAAATAGGTTGTTCATATATTTACGAATTCACAGCCTTCAAAACGGCACAGGTTAGCGGTGCAATAGCGTGCCATCAAGAACATTTATAAATGGGCGCGGCACAAATGTTAAGGCTGCGCGATCCAAAATTGTATAGTGGGGAGNAAGTTGTAACAAGCAACGAAGAACACAGAGCGGACAAGGCTAACCTTTTTCACCAGATAGCGGCTCAGGCGTTCCAGCAGTCTGGTATGTCTTTCCGCAGAAATTGACCCAATACTTCCGATCACCTTGGATTGCGGCAAAACAGCTAAAAACCCAAGACGGACAATTGAATCCGCTATCAGNCCACTCTCACGAAAATCCCCGTCGTGGTGGGAAATGACTTCATCAAAGCCGGAAACCTCCTGGTGAAGCTGTGTGCTGATTCCACACACGAGCGCGTCTCCAAAGGGCGGCAGTTCTCGTAGGAATAGCGCCGGGCGATTCTTCACCTTGCCATCCGCCTGTGGCAGAGGCGTGAGAATAATATCGCCTTCATTCATACTTAGGGTTCGGTTCCTTTATAGCGGCGAGAGAATATTCCGGCTCATCTTTGCCATAAGCCATTCCCAATCCTTCGGCCGACTTGTTCAACCACTCAAAATGCTCCGCGTCCGACTCTGGAATAACTGTTACCAGTAATTTAGTGTTAGGGCGAAGCTCGAACGGATCGTCCAGTTGTATCTGCTCGCCATCAAAGTGTGCCCGCAAGATAATAGTTTCCATTGACAAAATCTTAGAAGCCGCGCGGCATGCTTTACCATAAAAAGAATGTAGCACTAGGCTTTCATGAAATTGTACAGTCGTAAAGGGGCTGATACAAGCACCGCCTGCGCTGATAATCAGTCCTTTCCTCCCTACTGCGGGCGCGTTGGACGCATCGCTGGATACTCTGAATCTTGTTCAGAACGATATCAATCATACGGCGTATGCTCGTCCGGACTTGAGGAAAGCTTCAAGGATCTCGGCCCGCTCCTCATTCAGCTTTTGATAGTAGGAAAGGGTCAACATCTCAAATTCATCCACTGCGTCGCGGTCGGCACAGTAAATTAATACACCGAAAATGATCGCCTTCTGAAAGACAGTCGACACCAGGCGAGCGTTCAACAAATCCACTTCCCGCTCCAGAACAGCGGATAGGCGCAGGTGCAAATCGCTCAACACCAGATGTCCGGCTCGTTTTGCCTCATGATGGGGCAATAAAAGCGCGATATCAATATCGCTGTCTCCCCATTTTTCATCCGTGCCGTGGGAACCAAACCGGTAGATGGCCTGGGTATCCGGATAATAGGCTAAAGAATTTCGTATGATAACGTCATCGAGCGTCCCAATATCCAGAGGAGTAGATTGTTCCGGTTGTCCCATACCCATCATTATAACCAACTTCCCCTCTATTGGGGCGAACGGTCAGAGTCTACCCTAAATACCGCTCGAACCACCCCAACATATGCTCCAGACGGGCGATGCGGCGGTCGGTGCGGCCGCCGCGGCTGACGCCGTGGCCTTCGCCNGGCAGCAGCAACAGCTCTGTATCCACGCCCAGCTTCCGCAGCGCCACAAACACCTGCTCGCCCTGCTCCTGGTCGCAGCGGTAGTCGTTCTCGCTGTGGATGACCAGCGTCGGCGTCTTGGCGTTGCCGATGTAGCTGATGGGCGAGGCCGCCCAGCAACCGGCCATGTCTTCCCACGGCGCGGCTGTGCCCGCCAGGTGCTCCAGTCCGGCGTTCAGGTCGCTGGAGCCGTAGAAGCTGATGAAGTTGCTGACCACGCGCTGGGCCACGGCCGCTTTGAAGCGATCGGTGCGGCCAATGATCAGCGTCGTCATGTAGCCGCCGTAGCTGCCGCCGGTCACGCCCATCCGGTCGGAATCGATATAGGGCAGCTTCTCGACGTGGTCGGCCCAGTCCATCACGTCGTCGTAATCGACCGTGCCCCACTGGCCATAGATAGAGCCGGTGACGCCTTCGCCGTACCCCTGGCTGCCGCGCGGGTTGCTCCAGTAGACNACGTAGCNGGCCGCGGCCAGGTAGTAGAACTCGTGCATGTACATGTTGCCGTACTGCGTCTGCGGCCCACCGTGGATTTGCAGGATGGATGGGTATGTCTGCGAAGGGTCGAAGCCCGGCGGTTTCAGGATCCAGCCGTGCAGGTCGAAGCCGTCGCGGGCCTTGAACCACACTTCTTCGATCTCACCTTTCTCGATCTCGGCCACCCACGGGTTGAGCGCCGTCAGCGTCCGTGGCTCGCCGGCCTTCCCCTGCGCGTCGATGTCGCGCACGCGCAACTGGGCTGGGTCGTCGAGCGCCGACCACAGGTAAGCCACGCGTTTCCGGCCGGCGTCGAAGGTGTAGCCGCCGACGACGCCCGGCTCATTGATGACCCACAGCGGTTCATTGTTGGGCTCGAATACGGACAGGGCGACGAGCGNCTCGTTGCCCTGCCACGACGCGCTCTTGTAGAGCCTCTGTCCGTCGGCCGACCAGACCAGTCGATAGGGTCCGGAGCCATTGAAGATATCGCCGTTGGTAGCCGAGTCCAGATGCAGGTCGATGTCGCCGCTGACGTCCCGCGCCTCGCCGCCGTCGATGGGAGCCACGTAGAGCCGCGCGTTCTGATACCAGCGACCGGGCTTGTCGCGGCCGATGTAGGCCACGTGCCGGCCGTCGGGCGAGAAGACCGCGCCGTACTTGCGGCCGGGTCGTGTCTCCAGCAGGCGCATCTCGCCCCCGGCGGCAGGGATGAGGTACAACTCGGTCGCGTCGAGGTCCAGGTCCGGCCGGTCGCTGCGATTGGAGTTGAACAGGATGTGCTGCCCATCGGGCGACCAGCACGGCTCGGTCTCATGCTTGTCGCCGTCGGTCAGTTGCGTGGCCTCGCCCGTCTCGGCGTCGATCGTCCACACGTGCCAGCGCTCCTGGGGCAGATAGCCGGCGCCATCGAATTTGTAATTGGTGTCGGTGATGTGGCGGTAGGAGATGCCGAGTTTCTTCTTGCCCTCGTCCTTCTCGCGCTCNAGCGCGTCGGCNTCCTTCTTGCGAAACTGGCAGACGAGTTTCGCGCCGTCGGGCGACCATTCGTAGCTGGCGAAGTTGCCCTTCAGCTCGGTCAGCGGCCGCGCCTCGCCGCCGTCCAGCGGCATCAGGTAGATCTGTGCCTGTTCCTCGTTGCCGCGGTTGGANAGCAGGGCCAGCGTCTGGCCGTCGGGCGACCAGCGCGGCTGGCTGTCGTTCCACTTGCCGTGGGTGAACTGGCGCAGCCGGCCGCTCTCGACGTCGGCGATCCACAGGTTGGCGTATTTTTTCTCCGTCTCGCGCTCCACGCGCTGCACGGTGTAGGCGATCCAGCGGCCGTCGGGCGAGATCTGCGGGTCGGCCGGAACGTGATAAAGATAAAGGTCATCGGCCGTGGTCAGCCGGGGNGTGTCGGGCGTTTGCGTATCGGTCATGGGAACTTACTCCAGGGTGTTGAATTGNGGTAAAGATACCACAGATCGGGAGTTACGAGTGACGAGTGACGAGTGAAGCATGGAGGGCGTTTTCAATTCNTCATTTCGTTGGACGATAGGGCTTGTCATTCGTCATTAGTGGCAGGTGGTAGGAGGCAGGACCTCGTATCCCGTNTCTGAACTCGTCACTCTTCGTTCGTCACTCNTAACTCGTTTGACAGTTGGCGGCCGGGTTTCTTAGAATGAAGCTATGGACGTATCCGCGGTTCTCGATCGGCTCGTCGCCCTCGAGGCGGACGTGACGTACCGAGAGCCCCCGGCCGACGGACGGCAGCCCTTTCGCCACGAACCGGGCGCGCTGCCGGTTCTCATCTCTGCCCCCCACGGCGCGGCCCACCGGCGCGACGGCCGCTACAAGCGGGAAGACGAATACACCGTCGCCTTCGCCCGCCTGCTGGCCGAGCGCGCCGGCGCTCACGTCCTCTATACTTATGCCCTGTCCGAGAGCGACCCCAACTTTGACCGCGAGTCGCCCTACAAGACGGCGCTGGCCGAGCTGATCGCCCGGCACGATATTCGCTTCGTGGTCGACATCCACGGCATGTCCGACCGGCACAAGTTCGGCATCGCCGTCGGCACGATGTGCGGGGCCAGTTGCCGGCGGCGGCACGAGGCGCTGGTGGTCGAGACGCTGGCCGCGGCCGACTTCACCGAGGCAACCGCCAAAGAGGCCAGGGAGTTNCCCGCGCTGCGGTGGGATCGCTTCGTCGTCAACCACGGCCACTTCACCGGCGGGTTGACGAGCCACACCGTGACCCGCTTCGCGGCCGAGCAGCTCGGCGTCCACGCCGCGCAGTTCGAATTGTGCGCCAGCCTGCGCATCGTCCGGCGACGCGGCACGCTCGAATGGCCCGGCGACTTCCGCGGCGATCCGGAGGGGATCGCTCGCGCCCTGGCGACCTTCGAGCGCNTGGTATGCGACCTGGCGTCGTAGCGATGTCGTTCGGCCAGGCGCGAGAAACAGACCCCGCCTCTCATATCGTGTTATAATCCCCGCCAACCTGCCCGCGACGGCGGGCATTAAGTGATTATTCAAAAGNTTCGCTAACTTCTACCAGGTGCATAGACCTTTTTCATAATGGCTTAAATACCACTTTCAGGAGCACATCTGTGAAACGCATCCTGCTCGCTCTTTTCATCACCCTGACGGCCGCGCTGACGGCCTGCATCGGCGTCGAGAGTACGGTCGATGAACCGACCACCATCCGCCTGCCCATGGGCTACGTGGCCGATCCNCAATACGCGCCGTTCTACGTGGCCGTGGACCGCGGCTACTTCGCCGAAGAAGGGCTGATCATCGAATTCGACTACAGCTTCGAGACCGACGGCATNGCCCTCGTCGGCGCGGGGGAACTGCCNCTNNCNGTNGCNAGNGGCGAGCAGGCCATCCTGGCCCGCGCCGAGGGATTGCCCATCGTCTACGTCATGCAGTGGTGGCAGGAGTTNCCTGTCGCCATCGCNGCGCTGTCNGCCAGTGGGATCGAGACCCCGGCCGACCTGGCGGGGCGCAACGTGGGCGTGCCCGGCTTCTTCGGGGCCAGCTACGTGGGGCTGGTGGGCTTGCTGTCGGCCAATGGGCTGACGCTGGATGACATCGACGCCAACGAGATCGGCTTCAATCAGGTGGAATCGCTCCTGACGGGCCAGTCCGAGGCGGTCGTGGTCTATATCAACAACGAGCCGGTGCAGCTGCGCGATCGCGGCGAAGAAGTCAATGTGATCCCCGTGGCCGAGTATGTCGATCTGGTGGCCAACGGTTTCCTTACCAACGAGCAAACCATCGCCGAAAATCCCGAGCTGGTACAAAGCTTCATCAACGCCTTCATGCGCGGCCTGCGCGACACGCTGGCCGACCCCGACGCGGCCTACGAGATCAGCAAAAAGTACGTCGAGGGGCTGGACGACAGCCGCAAGGGCGTGCTGGAAGCGTCATTGCCGCTGTGGGGCGCAGAGCCGCTCGGCCGCACCGATCCGGCCTCGTGGGTCGAGACGCAGGACTTGCTCATCGAGATGGGCCTCCTGGCCGGCCCGCTGCCTGATCTGGACGCCATGTATACCAACGAGTTCGTGGAGAATGCGGGGGAATAATTCACAGATTACGCAGATGAAAATCAAGGTGGGAGGTGGCAGGTGACAGGTGGCAAAGCGTGGGTTTTCTCTCCCCTGCTCCCTTTTAGCTCTGCTCCCTTTCTCTCCTGCACCCGTGAAATCCCTTTCTCATGAACACTGACTTCCTGACCCTGCGCGACGTGGGCGTCACCTTTGCCGACACGGGCGATGAGGTGCTGGCCAATATCGACCTGGCCATCCCGGCCGGGGCGTTCGTGGCCGTGGT
>JAACJX010000008.1 GCA_014237545.1 Ardenticatenia bacterium
CAAGCGATTTTCTGTCCGGGTTTTCCTTGGCCGACAGCGCGACATTCGACGAGTGGCAATTTCACCAATCCGAATCGTTGCGGAATTCCTTCAGCCATATCCTCAGGACTTTGGTTGAATGGTATGAAGGGCGGGGGCCGGTCGATCGGGCGCTCCTCTATGCGCAACGGTGGGTCTCCCTGGATCCACTCTTTGAAGAGGCAAACCGGGCGGTCATGCGCCTGTTCAGTGATGAAGGGCGCCACGCCGCGGCCGTTCGCCAATACGAGAAGCTAAGCCAACTGCTTCTGGACGAATTAGGCGTCGAGCCCGAGGGCGAGACCATCGAACTCTATGANTCAATCAGGNTAAATCGNGGAAAANCATCGAAGGCGAACAGGCATTTATTGCCAGTCTACCAACCGCNAAACNNNTCAATCAATCTGCCGGCCGACACAACNCCGTTCATCGGCCGGCGGAAGGAACTAGCCCAACTCATCAGCTTGTTGCACTCTGACACGGACCGGTTGATCACCGTTACCGGCGTAGGGGGTATGGGCAAGACCCGCCTCGCATTGGCGGCCGCCCGGCAAATAGGGGACTCGATAGATGGAGATCGGTTTAAGGATGGCGTGTTCTTCGTCCCCCTCGCGCCGGTGACTGAGCCAGCACTCATGCCGCAAACGATAGCGATGGCAGTCGGGTTTGCGCCTGGCTCAGAAAGACGCGTGGCTGAGCAGCTGGTTGCCTTTCTCCAACCCCTGAGTGCGCTTTTAGTCATCGACAATCTGGAGCACTTGATAAATTCCGACATAATCGCCCAGTTGGAAGATATTTTATANACAGCCGCTGGTATCAAGATTCTGGCCACATCGCGGGCGAGAATCGGTATTCGGGGTGAGCATGTCTTCGCGCTCGGCGGCATGCCAATCAGCGACGATGATGGAGCGCAGCAAGGCACCAACGATCCGTTGGCAATCGACCATGAAAGCGATGCCGTGGCGTTATTTACTGAAACGGCTCGTCGCATATCCCGCTCGTTCTCCCTCACCAGAGACAATATCGGACCCATCACGCGAATCTGTCAGCTGGTCGACGGCATGCCCTTGGGTATCGAACTCGCCGCGGCGTGGATAGAGTTGCTGACGCCGGATGCCATTGCTGATGAAATTCAGCGCTCGCTCGACTTCCTGACCTCGATTGATAGCAGCACTCCGGATCGCCAATCCAGCCTCAAGGCGGTATTCGATTCATCCTGGCGACTATTGGCCACCGAAGAGAGGAACGCGCTCTCTTGCTTATCCATCTTTCCCGGTAGTTTCGAACGAGTAGCGGCCGAGAGGATCGCCGGGGCCTCGCTGAGTATTCTGCTCTCATTGCGCAACAAGAGCTGGCTGCAGCCGGTAGGGGTCAATCGTTACCAGATACACCCGCTTCTTCGGCAATTCCTGGCGCAGGAACTCGCTCATACTGAAGCGGCNGAAGGCAGACTGCGTGATCGGCACGCGCAATTCTTTGTCGAAATGCTGGAGGCGNTCAANGACCGCATGCGNGGGCCAAGTTCNAATGAAGCCTTTGNNCAAATCAACGCCGAGCTGGACAACTTGTTGGTGGCCATGCTCTGGCTGGTTGGCAACGATCGTCTCGACGTAGTTGCCGACNGCATGTCAGTTCCNCTACTGAGGTACCTGGAGTCCAGGTACCGGTATTTTCTCTTCCAGCCAATTATTCTCGAGGCGGCCCGGCGGGCCGAGGCGGCCGGAAACGCTCGTATCCTGGGTATATTCCTGAGCTTTAGAGGGGCATTCTTCTTCAACGGCTATCCAACGCGGATCATGGATTATATTTGGGTCGATCGCGAATGGCAGGCGTTAATGCGCTCGGCCTGGGAAAATTTTCCACCCGACCCCCATCGGGTCAGCTACTGGGATATCGTCGTTAGCTGGCATTACGGCCGCTTTGTCCAGTCTGAGCCGAGCGAGAAGCGGTTGCGGNNNATCATCAACNTGTTGCANGNTGAAAACCGCCAATGGGAAGANGCGTTCGCGCGACAGAATTTGGGCNGNTTNCTAACCCNNCAGGGNAGCANATCCCTCGAAGAAGCNAGACAATCGCTACGACAGNCCCTATCCATATTCGAATCTCTGGGAGATGAACGCGANGCGGCGATAACACTCTCATTNCTGGGCTTTAACGANCANTCCAGNGGCGATTTGGAAGAAGCAGAACGCATGTTGCTNGCGGCGCAAACCCGCCTGCGTGCCGTGGGCGAGGATATAACCGCCGTCAATTTGAACTGGCAGCTAGCGGACATGTATATGGTTGAAGCCCGGTTTGACCAGGCTTTGGCAAACTTTCATGAATTGGCGGATGCCCTCATTGCGGCGGGCCTAAGCCAACTGGCCATCTCTACGCTGTCGCGTGAGAGCTATGAGTCCGTGCGCTATGGCGAGTTGGACAACGCCCTGCGCCTGCGGCAAAAAGCGATGTCGCTCTCCATCCAAACGGGCGACCGCTTTACCGAGGCATGGGATTGTTGGGAGTTGGCCGAGATTTACCGTGTCATGGGACAGCCCGATGAAGCCAGGACGTGGAATGAACGCGCTCGCCAGAAGTTCTCGGCGCTTCACATCCCCGACGTGGAGAGCTTTTATCATCGTCTCCTGGGGGATATCGCGCTTGTTGAAGGCGATTCAGACGGCGCCACAGCACATTTTCTCCAAACGATCAATTCTGCTGATGAATCGAACCATCCCTGGCAACGCGCTTATGGGATGATTGGCTTGGCTACCGCTGGGGTAAAGCAACATCAGATTGGCGACGCGGCGAGTACATTGCTAGATGCCTTACAGCTCGCTATTGAAACAGGCGACCCTGGCGGCCTGGCCATGGTCGCTCTCGCAAGAGCAGCCCGACTATTTGCGGAGATGGGAGAGGGCAAGGCAGCCAACGACCTGGCCAGGTTAGTAATGGATCATCCGATGAGCTGGCAGGAAACGCGACGCGAGGCGGCCACTATTTTGGCAATCGACGAGGTGGCCGTCCCGCCCCGAAATGAATCGCGGCCCGCGCCCTTAATACCGCTAATCGAACCGATCATCGCCGAATTGTCCCAGATCAGCTGATCGCGAAACGCTCCAATTCGACCTGGCTATTCAATCTAAACAAACCCTGTCAGCGGAAATAGTAGATTCCATCTATCGGCTGCTGTGACCGATTGGGATACAATCATTGGTCATGACTTCTACTGAGATCATCGTCGTCGGCGGTGGGATCGTCGGGTTGGCGACCGCCCGCTCCATCACTCGCCGGTATCCAAACTCCCACGTCACCGTCCTCGAAAAAGAAAAATCATTGGCCTATCATCAGACAGGCCGCAATTCCGGGGTGATGCATTCGGGAATCTATTACAAACCTAATTCGCTCAAGGCCGTCAATTGTCGTACCGGCAAGCAGATGATGGAGGATTTCTGCGAAGAACAGGGCATACCCTTTCGACTGGTCGGCAAGGTCATCGTCGCCACTGATGAGAAAGAACTGCCGGCGCTTAACAACCTGTTCGAGCGTGGCCGCGCCAATGGCGTCGAGTGCGAGTTTATCGACAAAGAGCGCCTGCTGGAAATCGAGCCACATGTCCTGAACGGCATCAAGGCCATCCATGTCCCTGAGGCCGGAATTGTCGATTACGTCCAGGTGTGCGAGCGATTGGGAGACCTGCTCCGCGAGGCGGGCCATTCCATCGTCACTGGCGCGGAAGTCACCGACATCCGCGAGGAAGACAGCGAGCTGACGGTTATTACGACCGCCGGCGATTTTAAGGCCGGTTATCTGGTGAACTGCGCCGGCCTGCATTCGGACCGGGTAACGAAGATGGCCGCCGGCGAAGCGCCGGCCAAAATCATCCCGTTTCGCGGCGAGTACTTCGAGCTGAAACCGGAGGCGTGGCACTTGTGCAACGCGCTCATCTATCCTGTGCCCGATCCAAACTTCCCCTTCCTCGGGGTTCATTTTACTCGCATGATCTCCGGCGGCGTGGAATGCGGGCCAAACGCTGTTCTGGCTTTCGCGCGCGAAGGGTATCATCTGACCGACGTCAACGCGCGCGAACTGTGGGAGGTGCTGAGCTATCCGGGTTTTCGCAAACTTGCCGGCCGCTATTGGAAGATGGGCATGGGCGAAATTTGGCGCTCCGCGAGCAAGGCCGCATTCGTGAAAGCCCTCCAACGGCTGATCCCGGAGATTCGGGGTGAGCATCTGGAAGAGGCTCCCGCCGGCATACGCGCCCAGGCCCTGGCCCCCAGCGGCGCGCTGCTCGACGATTTCGCTTTCCACGAGACCAACCGCATCGTGAACGTTATCAACGCCCCCTCTCCCGCAGCCACCTCCGCGCTAAGTATCGCCGAGACCGTAGTCGACAAGCTGGAAGACCATATCCAGGTGTAGTACTTGCGCTTTGATTTTTCGCGGCGCGATACGTTCTATTGAGCGAATAAAACTATGCTTAACAAATACAGTTCACATATCACCCAACCCGCATCCCAGGGTGCATCCCAAGCCATGTTGTATGGGACGGGGTTGACCGAAGAGGACATGGCCAAGCCCCAAGTGGGCATCGCGTCCATGTGGTATGAGGGCAACACCTGCAACATGCATCTGAACCAGCTATCCACATGGGTGAAGTCCGGCATGGCGAAGTCGGGTTTGGTGGGCATGCGGTTTAACACCATCGGGGTCAGCGACGGGATCAGCATGGGCAACGATGGCATGAGTTACTCTCTCCAGTCGCGGGAAATCATCGCCGATTCGATTGAGACGACGATGGGCGCCCACTGGTATGACGCTCTGGTGGCCATCCCCGGTTGCGACAAAAATATGCCCGGCTGCCTAATCGCCATGGGCAGGCTCAACCGTCCAGCCCTTATGGTTTATGGGGGAACTATTCGCGCCGGCTGCACGCCCCAACACCCCCAATTAGATATCGTGTCTGCGTTCCAAAGCTACGGCCAGGCCATCACCGGCGCGATCTCTGAAGAAGAGCGCCGCGCCATCGTCCGGCACAGTTGCCCGGGGCCGGGCGCGTGCGGGGGAATGTATACGGCCAACACGATGGCCAGCGCGATCGAAGCGCTGGGCATGAGCCTGCCCTACAGCTCGTCGACACCGGCTGAATCGGTCGAAAAGAAAGATGAATGCCTGGGCGCNGCCGCNGCCNTGCGCTTGCTCCTTGAGCGCGATATCAAGCCGCGNGATATNATGACCAGGGCCGCTTTCGAGAATGCGATGGTTATTGTCATGGCCCTGGGCGGCAGCACCAACGCGGTCCTGCATCTGTTGGCCATGGCCAAAGCCGTTGACGTCGACCTTGCGATCGATGACTTCCAGGACGTCAGCGACCGGGTGCCGTTCCTGGCCGATTTGAAGCCGAGCGGCAAATACGTGATGGAAGATATGCAGGGCATCGGCGGCACGCCCGGACTCCTGAAATATCTATGGGAAAACGGGCTGATCAACGGCGACTGTCTGACGGTGACAGGGAAGACAGTCGCGGAAAATCTGGCCGCTGTGCCCGGCCTGCGCGAAGGGCAGCAGATCGTGCGTCCCTTGGATAACCCCATTAAGGCCACTGGCCACATACAAATATTNCGCGGCAACCTGGCCCCGCATGGATCTGTGGCCAAAATCACGGGCAAGGAGGGCAGCCGCTTTNGCGGCCCGGCCCGGGTCTACGACTCTGAAGAAGCGATGCTTGCTGGCCTGGAGGACAAGCAGATCCATAAGGGGGATGTGGTGATCATCCGCTATGAGGGGCCGAAGGGCGGGCCGGGCATGCCGGAAATGCTGACGCCAACCTCGGCGATCATGGGGGCGGGGCTTGGGCAAGACGTGGCCTTATTGACGGACGGCCGCTTTTCCGGCGGTTCTCACGGCTTCATCGTCGGCCACGTTACGCCCGAGGCGCAGGAAGGGGGGCCAATCGCCCTTGTCCGTGACGGCGACATCGTGACCATCGATGCAGAAAGACGCTCCATCGACATGTCCGTGACGGATGNGGAGCTTGCCGTGCGTAGGGCCGCGTGGGTCGCGCCGCCCTTGAAGGTTACGCGCGGGACGTTGTACAAATACGTCAAATTGGTAACTTCAGCCTCTGAGGGCTGTGTGACGGATAGCGAGTGACGCATCCAAGCAACCGGTACTTCAACCTATTAGAGCGGCAGCCGCGCATTCGGCGCCGCTCTTTTTTCGAGCCGCGAACAGACCGAGCTTGGCATTAACGGCTACCGGATACCTATCACAATTTGTTAAAGTATGNGTCTGTCCATAAAATTGAGTCTATGCAAATAGGCGCGCCTGCCCCACAACTAGCTCTACAGGCGGTAGCTTCCGGCCGCCAATTCAACTTGACTGAGTTTCGCGATCGGCATGTCCTGCTGATCTTCGTTTCCGCGTATGAGGCCCGCTCAACTCGCGAGGTGGTCATCGCCGTTCGGCAGCAATTTCCTGAGTTTCAGCGGTTACCCATCGCCATCGTTATCAACCTGCGGCCGGTACCGAGGCTTCTGCGAAGGACCGTGAACAATTTCATGGAATCCGCCTATCGGGAAGCCGCGGCTGACGTTCCACCAGGGTTTAACCCGGCCGATCATCTCATCCTCCTGCCTGACTGGACGGGAGGCGTGACAAATACCTACGGCATAAACCATTCCACGGCCAGCATGTACCTTGTTCTCGTAGGGCCCGACAGTAAGATTACAGGAGCGTTCCATGGACAGGATGCAACGGATAAGGCTATTGACTTCTTGAGGACATTATTCGATGCGGAATAAGGTCGATTAAGGGACAATAGCACCCTATTACTCGCATTCATATTCCTCGCAACTGAATTAGGGCCGAAAATGACGAAAATGAAAGAAACAATGTCGAATGTGGACACCGCCTGGCTCCAAATGGATCGGCCCACGAACCTGATGATGATCGCTGCCTTCATGGCTTTTGATGGGCCAGTCGATTTCGACCGCTTGCTGGCCACAGTGGAGCGGAGGCTTCTTCAATTTGATCGTTTTCGGCAACGCATCGTGCCCCCACGAATTCCATTCGGCAATTATACGTGGGAGAATGACCCCTTCTTCAACATTCGCGCCCACGTCCATCGTATCGCGCTGCCCGCGCCGGGAGATAAAAAAGCGCTCCAAGATCTGATGAGCGACATTACCAGCACGCCCCTTGATCGCTCTCGCCCGATGTGGCAGTTCCACATTGTCGAGGGCTATCGCGACGGGTGGGTACTTGCCGGCCGGCTTCATCACTCCATCGCGGACGGGATCGCCCTAATGAGAGTGTTGCTCTCTCTGACCGATCTGTCCTCCGATTCACCGCTGCCCCAACTCGAAGCGGCAAAGTCGGGGCCAGCCGGGAAACGCCGAGGAATTATAAAAACAGTAACCTCCCCGGCCGCATCTCTGGCGCGAACGACCGTTAGCGTCGCGGATACAGTTTTGCACCAAAGCCTGGAGACCTTTCGTCATCCCGGAAGACTGATTGATTTCGCTAAGGTCGGTGCGGATAACGCGGCGACTCTGGCCAAAATGACTCTGCGCTTGCCCGATCCGCATACCCTTTACAAAGGTGAGTTGGGTGTCACAAAACGCACTGCCTGGTCCGACCCNTTCCCACTGGCCGAAGTGAAAGAGACCGGCAAGGCGCTCGGGGGCACAATCAATGACGTCCTCATGACGGCTGTGACAGGCGCGTTGCGCCGCTATCTGGTGGACAAAGGAGAACAGCCCGACGGGCTAAATATTCGCGCCCTTGTGCCGGTCAACTTGCGGCCGTTGGACGCGCCACTCGAATTGGGCAACCGCTTCGGGCTGGTGTTTCCGACAATGCCCATTGGGACGGCCNACCTGCATCAGCGCTTTATCGACATGCGCCGCCACATGAGCGAAATCAAGAACTCGCCGGAGGCGGTCGTTGCCTATGGCGTTCTCAACGCGCTGGGGATGACGCCAGTGGATATAGAAAGCGTCTTCCTCGACTTTTTCGGCAGCAAATCCTCGCTGGTCTTGACCAACGTGCCGGGGCCGCAATTTCAATTGTATCTCGCCGGCAGCCCGTTGAGAGAGATCATGGCCTGGGTGCCGCAGTCAGCCGGGCTGGCACTGGGTGTCAGCATCCTAAGCTACAATGGTGGCGTCATGGTTGGTGTAAACACCGATGAGGCCCTGGTGCCGAATCCGGAACAGATTGTCACGAATATCGCCATCGAGTTTGAAGCGTTGAAGCAACTGGCACAAAGCCAGGCGGCCGCTGGTTAAGCAACAAAAACTGAGCGAACCAGAGATTCCTTGTAGACACACGCCATGCGCCCCCTCATCGGCACCGATCTNAAACGATTTCTGCGCGATTATCGCCGCGCCCACAAGCCCGTCGGTGAGCTGGTGGCCCTTCTGCAAAGCGTCGAATACCCGGCCAATGTCGGCTCCATCTTCCGCCTGGCTGATGGAGCCGGCGTTAGCGAGCTTATCCTCACCGGCATAACCCCAACGCCGCCCAATGCCACCATTGACAAGGTAGGCCGGTACAAAAGCCTGCGCCTGCCGTGGCGCTACGAAGCGGATCCCCTGCCGGCTATCGCCGCCCTGCGAGAAAAAGGCTATGGCATCGTGGCCGTGGAGCTAACGGATGACGCAGTCCCCTATCATGCTTTTGACTACCCGGACAATACCTGTCTCGTTGTGGGGCATGAGGACCACGGGGTGACCAAAGCCACGCTGGCCGCCTGCGACGCGGCCGTATTCATTCCCATGTATGGCAAAGGCTTGTCGCTCAACGTCCATGTCGCTCTGGCAATAGTCCTGTATCACATCCGCCACAGCCGCCCGGGTTAAGCACTTTCAGCCTTGGACAAAGCGGCAATTGGGTCTAAATGGGAGCAATGGATGGCCTGTTTTGCTTGCACGCTTGGCGCACACAAGGTATACTCAAAGTCACATGCGGGATAATACAACAATTAAATGAAGGATGTGTCATGAAA
>JAACJX010000064.1 GCA_014237545.1 Ardenticatenia bacterium
CACCTAGTCCTCTAGCAAGGCCAGGTGATACGTCATCTGCTGCAACTGCACGACCGGGTCGCTATAGCTGACGAATACCCCCTCCGGCACGCTCAGCGAGACGGGCGCGTAGCTGAGGATGGCCTTCACGCCGGCCTCTACCAGAGTGTGGGTCGTTGCCTGAGCAACGTTGGCTGGCACGGCCAGAATGGCGATCTGAATCCCCTGTTGCCGCAGCGATTCGACCATGCCGGCCGTGTCCTGCACGGTCAGCTCGCCGACCGCCTGGCCGATTTTTTCCGGGTCGTTGTCGAAGACGCAGGTGATGACGAAGCCGCGCCGCTGGAAGCCGCGATAGCTGGCCAGGGCGTGGCCCAGAAAGCCCGCGCCGACCAGCGCCACCGGCCATTCATGCGTCAGGTGCAATATCTCGGTCAGTCGCTCGATGAGGTAGTGGATGTGGTAGCCGGTGCCCTGCTTGCCGAACTCGCCAAAGTGGGACAGGTCTTTGCGGATTTGCGCCGAACTGATGCCGAGCCGCTCGGCTAGTTCGTGTGACGAAGTTGTGATGCGATCGGGGTCGGCCTCCATGCGGCTGAGCTCGCGNAGGTAGAGAGGCAGACGGCCGATTACGATGTCGGGGATTGAATTGTCCACAGGCCGGGTTCCTGACGCCTAATCGTGCAAAGTTTCACGAGCATTTTAACATATGTCAACCATGCGGCAAATCGGAGNGTCGGGGGGCGGTCGGTGGTCTGTGGTCCATCCACGTTGCGCGCCGCCGTCTCGCCCTCTTCTGGTTATNGTCAGTCGGACCGCAGGCCNGCCGTTGAACGGCGAGAGGCAGCCAGCGCGAGAGCCTCAACCACCGCCGCGGCCAGGGCTGCGATTACGAACAACCACAGCCCCCAGNCGTGGCCCAGCCGTGTCGCGCCCATTCGGGAGAGTATGAACCCCGCGGCCCCCGCCCCCACGAGCCACGNCGCCAACAGCCACCATGCCCNGCGCCCCCGGCGGCGCAAGAGCATTACCAGNGCCATGACGACCGTCGCGAACGGGATAAGGAAGATAATGACAAGAAGAAATTCCCCGGCCGCTACTTCTTCGTTCGCTAACCGGCCGCCGACNGACANCAGGCNACCAGCCAGCCACAAAAAGATCTGGAAGCCGGCCATCGGTTGGCCGCAGAAATCCCCCTCCAGCCGCGCGAACGGCGCCGAGCACGCGAACTGCGCCGGCACGTGGATGACATCGAACGCCCACGGGCCGGCAAAGGACACGAGGGTGACGGCCAGCAACACCCCTNGCCACAGACGCCTGTTTTGGTCAATCCCGTTCATTTGCGCGCCCTCCTGATCCACTCACTCATTACCTGCCCAGCGACCCAGCCCCATTATACACCCCCACCGTAAATCCCCTCCCGCGTGACGAATGACGAACGCCCGCTGCCACCTGCCCCGCGCCCCTTAACCCTACCACTTCCAAACTCGTAATTCGTCACTNGTCACTGGTCACTCCCAGATGATCGCCCGCTAAGATTCCTGCTGTATTACCACTGAATTTGTCCTATAATCAAATTTCGACGCCAATNAGCGCCAATCATAACTAACATCGACTGTAGCTCNACCGCATCGCCGGGGGCCCGGTTCAATCTTAGTCTGGAATAACCTATGTCTCGAAACGTCAGGAACATCCTTATTGTTATCCTGGTGGTCGCGCTTGTGGGGGTGGGCATCTTCTTTTTGATGCAGCGCCAGCAGGCGGCCGCCGACCAGCAATTCGAAGTGCTGCGCGAGGCCACCGTCACCCGTGACCGCATCGCCTCGACCGTCAACGCCACCGGCGTGCTGGAGCCGGAAACCCTTGTCACCCTTACCTTCGGCCTCGGCGGCACGGTTGTCGACGTCAGCGCCGTGCGCGGCCAGGACGTGCAGGCCGGCGACGTGCTGGCCCAGCTGGACACGGCCGAGCTGGCCCTGNCCGTGCAGCAAGCCGAAGACGCCCTGCGCATCCAGGAATTGACCATGGCCCAGCGNCTGAACAGCGAGCCCAGNGCNGCCCAGANGGCCTCGTCNCAGGCCGATATCCAGGCCGCCGAGGCCAACGTCCAGGTGGCCCAGGCNAACCTCGCCTCGGCCCAGGCCGGCCTGCAACAGGCCCAGGCCCAACGCGCCCAACTCCTGGCCGGCCCCACCTCAGGCCAGCTTGCTCAAGGCGAGGCCCAGGTGTCGGCCGCNCGCCAGCAAGAGAAACAGGCCCAGGAAGCGTATAACCAGACCATCGCCTGCGTTACGTATACTGTCCCCGGAACCAACCAGGAAGAAGAGGTCTGCCCCGGCCTCGGCGCGCCGGAGGAACAGGCCCGCGCCGCGCTCGAAGCCGCCACGCTCAATCTGCGCGCCGCCGAGGCCGCNCTGGTCGATCTGAACAACCCCGCCGGCCCGGCCGATATCCAGGTCGCCAACGCGGCCATNGCCGGCGCNCAGGCCCAGGTGCAGGCNGCCGAGGGCAACGTCGCCGCCGCNGAGGCCCAANTGGCCCGCGCCCGCGCCGCCGCCGACCTGATGCTCGAAAAGCCGACGNCCGATGAGACGGCCATCCTGGAAGCTCAGGTGAACAGCGCTCGCACCAATCTGGAACTGGCCCAGCTCCGCCTGCAACAGGCGCAGATCATNGCTCCCATCGACGGCACCGTGGCCAATGTCCTGATTCGCGCCGGCGAGCAAGCCACTCCCGGCGCGCCGGCCATCAGCGTCCTGAACGAGGATGCCTACCACATCTCGGTCAACGTCGACGAGATCGATATCGACCGCGTCGAGGTCGGCCAACCGGTCACCATCACCCTNGACGCGCTGCCCGACCTGCCGGTGGCGGGCGTCGTCAGCGAGATAGCTCCCATATCGACGTCTACGTCGGGCGTGGTCACTTACTTGGTGACGATCAACCTCGATGAGCAGACTTCGGCCGAATTGCGCCCCGGCATGAGCGCCAGCGCGGCCATCACCGTCGATGAGCTCGACGGCGTGCTCGTCGTGCCCAACTGGGCCGTACGCCTTAACCGCGAGACGGGCGAGGCTTTTGTCCTCATCCGCCGCGCCGACGGGACGATCGAAGAGGTCGCCGTCGAGACGGGTCTGCGCAACGAACAGCTCAGCGAGGTGGTCAGCGGCCTGAGCGAAGGGGATGAGGTCGTCCTGACCAACGAGCGCGAAGGCCTCAGCGGCTTCTTCCCCGGCGGGGGAGAATAAGATAGAAATCCACAGATTACACAGATTTCACAGATGGAAAGGTTGCTGCGGGATGAAGATACAAGCGCAACAAGGCTTCCCCGCCCCCTGCCATTCTTAATCTGTGTAATCGGTGAAATCTGTGGATTCTCTTCCTTGAGAGGGAAAATGAGAGAAGGAACAGCCAACGGCCGCAAGCCGGTTATCGTCATCAAGGACATGACCAAGGTCTACCAGATGGGCGAGCACGAAGTTCGCGCCCTCAACGGCGTCTCGGTCGAGATCGGCGAGGGCGAGTTCGTCGCCATCATGGGGCCATCCGGCTCCGGCAAGTCGACGATGATGAACATGCTCGGCGCGCTCGACCANCCGANCAGCGGCACNTACCTGCTGGANGNNACCGANATCAGCGCCCTGAGCGACGACGAACTGGCCGATATTCGCAACCGCAAGATTGGCTTCGTCTTCCAGAACTTCAACCTGCTGCCGCGCATGCCCGCCATCCAGCAGGTCGANCTGCCGCTCATCTANGCCGCCAAGGGGCAGCGCCACGAGCGCGCCCGCCANGCCCTGGAGATGGTCGGCCTGGGCGACCGCGTCAATCACCGGCCGAGCGAGCTGTCCGGCGGCCAGCAACAGCGCGTCGCCATCGCCCGCGCCCTGGTCAACGAGCCGGCCATCATCCTGGCCGATGAGCCGACCGGTAACCTGGACAGCAAGTCGGGCACGGAAGTCATGGCTATCTTCCAGCGGCTGAACAGCGAGCAGGGCATCACCATCCTGTTCGTCACCCACGACCCGTGGATCGCCCGCCACACGCGGCGCATCATCACCCTGGCCGACGGCGTCGTCGTCCACGACGANACCGTGCCCGAGCCGCTAATGGCCGGCAAGACCAAGCGGCCGTCGGACGAGGCGCTAGTCCATGCTTAAGAAGCAGGGGAGAAGGGGTNNAGGNGGGAAAGGGAGAAGCACAGCTGACTATGGCTCNCCCCTTCTCCCTTTCTCCCTTTCTCCGTTTCACCCATGCTGGAGACTTGTATGAATCTCGCCGAGAATATCCGCCTCGCCTTCGGCAGCCTGCTGGCCAACAAGCTCCGCGCCATCCTGACGATGCTCGGCATCATCATTGGCGTGGCCGCCGTCATCACCCTCATCTCCGTCGGCGAGGGCGTCCAGGACGTGGTCGTGTCCGAGTTTGAAGGCCTGGGCAATAACCTGCTGTTTGTCACCCCCGGCCGGGTCGAGGCCGGTGGCGGGTTCGGGCCGCCCTCTCGCAGCCGCAGCGAGCTGACCAACGACGACTACTTGGCCCTGGCCGACCCGTTCAACGTGCCCGACCTGATCCGCGTGGCTCCCACCTACGGCCGCCCGGCGATCATCACCCGCGGCGGCGAGGAAGTCCAGGTCACCGTGACCGGCACGACGCCCGACTACACCGGCGTGCGCGATTTCTACCCGGTGCTGGGCGACTTTTTCACCGAGCAGGACGTGACCACCGCCGCGCGCGTGGCCGTGCTGGGCCAGACTGTCTACGAGGAGTTGTTCCCCGACGGTGACCTGCCCACCGGCGAGACGATTCGCATCAACAACGTCAACTTCCGCGTCATCGGCCTGATGGAAGAGAAGGGCGGCTCCGGCTTCAACGACCAGGACAACGTCGTGCTCGTGCCGCTCAACACGGCCCAACGCCGACTCTTTCCCGCCCGCCGCGCCGACGGCGAATTCCGCATCGACCAGATCTTCGCCCAGGTCATTAGCGAGGACCGCCAGGATGCGGCCATCGCCGAAATGGCGCTGACATTGCGCCAGTCGCGCGGTATCGAATTTCGGGACGAGGACGATTTCACCATCCTGAGCCAATCGGAAGTCGTCGGCGCGTTGGGGCAGATCACCGGCGTGCTGACCACATTCCTGGGCGTCATCGCCGGCATTTCGCTGCTCGTTGGCGGCATCGGCATTATGAANATCATGCTCGTCTCGGTGACGGAGCGCACGCGCGAGATCGGTCTGCGCAAGGCGGTCGGCGCCAAACGGTCCAACATCCTCTGGCAATTCCTGACCGAGGCGATTATCCTGTCGAGCATCGGCGGCTTGCTGGGCCTGGCGCTTGGCGCGGCCGGCGCCTACGTCATCAGCAGCCTGTCAGACACGCTGGATGCCACCGTCGCCTGGAACTCGGTTGTGCTGGCCATTTTGTTCTCGGCCGCCGTGGGGCTGTTCTTCGGCATCTATCCGGCCACGCGGGCGGCCGCGCTGAATCCGATCGATGCCTTGCGCTATGAGTAAACGGGATCGAAAGACCACAGACCACAGACGACGAGCCATTAGCTGGACCTTTGTGTCGTTTGTGGTCCATCGTCCGTCGTCGTTCCAAGAGATAAACGCGTGAAAATCATCGAAAACATCCGCATTGCCCTGCGTGGGCTATCGGCCAACAAGCTGCGCGCCGCGCTGACCATGCTCGGCATCATGATCGGCGTGGCCGCCGTCATTACCTTGCTCGCCATCGGCGACGGCGTGACGCGCTTCGTGGCCGACCAGTTCTCCGGCCTGGGCACCAACCTTGTCTTCATCCTGCCGAATGANGGCGGCCCGGGGCCGATGAGCGACTCGCTGTCCGAGTCGACGATGACGCTGCGNGACGCCGATCTGCTGGCCGACCCCAGCCTCGTCCCCGGCATCGACGCCGTCGCGCCGGTCATGTTTCGGCAGGTGGACTTGCAATACGGCGGCAACCCCCACTCGCTTTTAATCCGCGCCTCGACGCCGAATTACGCTGCCATGAACAACCTGGAGATTGCCCGCGGCCGCAACCTGGACGAGAACGACTACAACGCCCGCTCGCGCGTGATCGTCCTGGGACCGGACACGGTGGCCGCCCTGTTCCCCGACGACGTTGACCCGCTCGACCAGGAAGTGCGCGTTAATGGCATTCCTTTCCGCATCGTCGGCTTGCTGACGGAGAAGGGCGCCGCCGGCATCGGCGGCAGCCAGGACGACATCGCTCTCATCCCGCTGACGACCGCCCAGGAGCGCTTGTTCGACGCCCGCAGCTCCACCGGTGGCGACTTCCTCGTGGACGCCGTTCTCATCCAGGCGTCCAGTGACGCGGCCATCGATGGTATCATCATCGATGCCTCCGAGGTGCTGCGCCAGAGCCACAACATCAACTTCCGCGACGACGACGACTTCCAGATTCTCACCCAGAACGATTTCGTCCAGGCGTTCGGCGCGGTGACGGGCGTCCTGACGCTNTTCCTGGGCGCCATCGCCAGCATCTCGCTGCTCGTCGGCGGCATTGGCATCATGAACATCATGCTCGTCTCGGTGACGGAGCGCACGCGGGAGATCGGCCTGCGCAAGGCCGTTGGCGCGCGCAAGGCCGACATCCTGGGCCAATTCCTGACCGAGGCGGTGGTGCTGGCTTTGCTCGGCGGCCTGTTGGGCATCCTCATCGGCGTGCTGGGCGCGACGGCCATCAACCTCTACGTGCCGGAGCTNGATACGTCGGTGACGTTCGATTCGGTCGCGCTGGCGGTCGGTTTCTCNGTGGCCGTTGGCCTGTTCTTCGGCATCTATCCGGCCTCGCGNGCCGCCGGCCTGCATCCCATCGAGGCCTTGCGATTCGAGTGATTAAAGAAATGGCCAGGGATTTTCACGTATATAATATGTATCCGTTTTGTCCGTGAATATCCGTAGCCGAATCTTAAATCCCATGAAGAAACGAAACTGGGGTAAATTCTTCCGGCGACTGATCATCGCCGTGGCCGTGGCCTTTTTCATCGCCGTGGCTCCGCTGCCGGGCTGGACGCCGTCGTGGTTCCTCTACTGGCAGGTGCCGGCCACGGTGTTTGTATTCGTCGTCTATATGGGCAAGATGCTCATCGATACAATCCTGTTTCCGGGGCGCTGAGGCCCCGACCAACAGCCAAGCAATGAACCGCATCACCTACATCGGCCACGCCACGCTGCTCATCGAGATCGATGGCCTGCGACTGCTGACCGACCCNCTGCTGACCAGTCGCGTCAGCCATCTCACTCGCACCTCGGTCGTGCCGGAGCTGGACGCGCCCCACCTCGACGCCATCCTGCTCTCCCACCTGCACGCCGACCACCTTCATCTGCGTTCGATGCGGCTACTGGGCAAAAAGCTCCCCGTTATCGCCCCGCGCGGCGCGTCGGTCTACCTCAATCGCTATGGCTTCCATAACGTCATAGAGATGGNGGCGGGCGAGTCAGTCCGGTTGGGCGCNGTNGAAATCGAGGCCACGCCGGCCAACCACCCGCCGCGGCCGCTGCCCGGNCGCCCCCGGACCGATTGCCTCGGCTACATCGTCCGCGGCAGCCGCGACATCTACTTCACCGGCGATACCGACCTGTTCGANGGGATGCGCNCCTTTGCCGAGCGCGTCGATGTCGCCCTNTTGCCGGTGTGGGGGTGGGGNCCAACGCTGGGCGCGGGCCATCTGGACCCGTATCGCGCGGCNCGGGCGCTGGAGCTGCTGCNGCCGTCGCTNGCCATTCCNATCCACTGGGGGACGTACTTCCCGTTGGGCTTGCGGCCGTTGCTGCCNGAACTGGTGCGCCAGCCGCCCTACGCCTTCGCCCAGTTCGCCAANCGCCTCGCGCCCGAGGTNCAGGTCTGCATCCTTGACCCNGGCGANGCGCTGGANNTGACCGGCTTCTACCGGCAGATGGGGGAGTNAGCCAGNGCTACTGCCCCGCGGCCACGAANGCGCGNNCCGTTCCGGCGATATCTTTGCTGCGCACCAGCGTCTCGCCGACCAATACTGCGTCAACTCCGGCCGCTTTCATCGCCCGCACNTCGTCGGGCGACTTCAGGCCGCTCTCGCCCACTACGGCGATCTCCGGTGGGATGAGCGTCCGCAGCCGGGCCGTGTTGCCGAAATCCACCTCAAACGTCTGCAAATTGCGGTTGTTCACGCCGATGAGGCGCGGCCCCAGCGGCAGCACTCGCGCCAGCTCTTCCTCGCTGTGAACCTCGATCAGGGCGGCCATGCCCAACCGGCGGGCCAGCGCCATCAGATCGCGCAGCTCCGTGTCGCTCAGCACCGTGGCAATCAGCAGCACGGCATCGGCCCCGGCCACGCGCGCCTCGTAGAGCTGGTAGGGATGGAACATGAAGTCCTTGCGCAGCACCGGCACGCGCACCGCGTCGCGGGCGTCGCGCAGGTCAGCCAGCGCCCCCTGGAAGTGGCGGGCGTCGGTTAGCACGGAGATGGCCCGCGCCCCGGCCTGTTCGTAGAGCTTCGCCAGCCGGACAGGGTCATAGTTATGGACCAGTAGCCCTTTGCTCGGCGAAGCCTTCTTGCATTCGGCGATGAGGGACACGCCGGGCGCGCGCACGGCCGCCTCGAAATCNCGCGCCGGCGGGGCGACGCTTGCCATCGCCCGCAGGTCGGCGAACGGCACGTCGGCCATCACCTTGGGCAGGTTCTCGCGGTGGTGGGCCATGATCTCGTCGAGAATCTCGCCGCGACGCTTAGATAGGTTGGTGACGCTCATTGAGCGAAAACCTCAGCGACTTCAATCTCAAACCCCGATAGCGCCTCCGATGGAGCCTGGTCGTGTTCGCCGTAGTGGCCTCGCTGGACATACTCGCCACTATCCAGAACGAGCACGTCAATCGTTCGCGCCCGGTAATCGACTATCCAGTATTCACGCACGCCTGCCCGGCGGTAGGCCTCCTGTTTGCGGCCGCGGTCGATCATCCAGTTGCTGGGCGATAGGACCTCAACGACGAGGTCGGGCGCGCCCTCGATTAAATCCTGATGAACGATATCTTTTCTGCTTTTTTCAATGAACAGGATATCGGGCTGAATGACCGCCGAAGATTCCAACAGTCGCACGCCGATCGGCGCCGTCAGGACCAGGCCGAGATCATTCTTGCGCGCGTGGCGGCGCATCGCCGCCAGGAGACTCGACACAGCGTTTTGATGCTCAACCGTCGGCGGCGGGCTCATCAATAACTCCCCCTCGAAAAGTTCATAGCGAAAGCCGTCCTCGGGCAAGCGCAGCCAGTCTTCATATTGCCATTGTCCCTGCTCGGGCCATGATTCGTTTATTTCTTGCTGCTTAAGCGCCGGGGCTGCCATTTTGAAACTCCGAATTGACGCTACGCGTCAAGGATGCGATCTTCACTTGCTCGAGAGTATACCATAACAGCGATGGCGTTGACCTGAAATAAGAGTCTGGTCAACTGCTCGCAAACCTGTTCGTCATCGCCACCCACTTGTCCAGCGTCCTGAGCGCCGCTCCGCTGTCGATGGAATGCCGGGCCGCGGCCAGCCCGCCGGCCCAGTCGCCCGAATCCAGGCTCAACGCGGCCGCAGCGTTGAGCAGGGCGATGTCGCGCCGCGGGCCGCGGTCGTAGCCGCCCAGAATCTCCCGCGTGATGGCCGCGTTCTCTTCCGGCGTGCCGCCCAGCAGGGCATCGAGCCGGGCGCGCGGCAGGCCGATGGCCGCCGGGTCTGTAGCCTTTTTTCCTTTTCTTCTTGAATACGATTACTTTATCACCTTTCAGATGTCCTAAAACGGTAGCATCTATTTTTGCCTTTAAAACCGGATTT
>JAACJX010000303.1 GCA_014237545.1 Ardenticatenia bacterium
GACGGTCGAAGGCGACATGCTGCGCGTGCCGCTGGCGGCCCCGCTGGCTCCCGGCGGCGTGGTCACGGTGGCCATGACCTTCGAGACGCAAGTGCCGCCCGCGATCGGCCGCAACTACGGCGTGCTG
The DNA here is from genome assembly GCA_014237545.1 of Ardenticatenia bacterium. GTDB lineage: Bacteria > Chloroflexota > Anaerolineae > Promineifilales > Promineifilaceae > Promineifilum. Next base: position 128 of record JAACJX010000303.1, read on the forward strand.
GCCTACTACGAGGGCATCCTGGCCCTGGCCCATTTCTACCCGATGCTGGCCGTCTATGACGACGAGGGCTGGAACACGGCCGCGCCCGACGTCCAGGGCGATCTGACCTACAGCGACGCGGGCTTCTATCTCGCGCGCGTGACGGCCCCCGACGACGTCACCCTCGTTGGTTCCGGCGCGATCGTGGAAGAGACGGACGGCGACGGCACGCAGACGGTCACCTTCGCCGCCGGGCCGGCCCGCGATTTCTACCTGGCGGCGGGCGACTTCATCGTCGCCAGCGAGACCGTGGGCGAGACGACGATCAACAGCTACGCGCCGGCCGAGCTGGCCAAGGGGGCGGAGGTGGCGCTCGACGTGGCCGCGGCGGCGCTGAAGAGCGCCGGCGAGCGCTTGACGCCCTATCCCTACCGCGAGCTCGACATCGTCACCACGCCGACGTCGGCCCTGGGCATCGAGTACCCCGGCCTCATCGTCGGCACGTTGAGCATGTATGACGTCGATGCGGAGACGGCCGGCGGCGTGCCCTATGAGGCCATTTTGGAATCGACCACCGCCCACGAGGTGCTGCACCAGTGGTTCTACAACCTCGTCGGCAATGACCAGCTGGACGAGCCGTGGCTGGATGAGTCCGTGGTCGGCTACTCCACCTATCGCTACTTCGCCGACCGCTACGGGCAGGAGGTAGGCGACAACTACTTCCAGACGTTCCAGGGCCGCTGGGACCGGGTCAACGGCGCGGAGATCCCGATCGGGATGCCGGTCGCCAGTTATGAAGGGCCGGAATACGGGGCTATCGTCTACGGCCGCGGGCCGTTTTTCGTGCGCGCGCTGGAGGAGGCGATGGGGCGCGAGGCGTGCGACGCCTTCCTGCGCGACTACGTGCAGCGGTTCCGCTGGGAAGAGGGCACGACGGCCGACTTCCGGGCGCTGGCCGAGGCCCAATGCGGCTGCGACCTGGGGCCGCTGTTCGACGAGTGGGTTTATGAGTAAACTAGCGACAACATTATTGAGTAAATATACTCAACACAAATGACGGAAAATACGTATATGCAGCACGTCAAATGTTTGATATAGTCTTTGTATATCTTACCGATAGGATGTGGCTAGACGAGCATTGTCGCCCATCGAGAATACATTACAGCCCCAATCCAGATCCAACATTCCCTCCACATCCTATCCAAAGATACAAAAAACAAGACCGGGCCCATGGGTCCGGTCTTTTTTTGTTTGGGCACTACTCCAGCAGGTGGTCCAGCAGGGCCATCAGCCCCAGGCGATAGCTGCGCCAGCCGAAGCCGCTCACCTGCCCGATGCACACCGGCGCGATCACTGATTGCCGCCGGAACTCCTCGCGGGCATGGACGTTGGACAGGTGCACCTCGACCGCCGGCAGCCCAACCGCGGCGATGGCATCGCGCAGGGCGTAGCTGTAATGGGTCAGCGCGCCGGGGTTGATCAGGATGCCGTGGCCCCAGATGCGGGCGTCGTGGACGGCGTCGATGAGGATGCCCTCGTGGTTCGACTGCATGATCCGCAGCTCGGTGTTGGTCTTGTGGGCCTGGGTGACGAGCATCTCATCGATCTCGGCCAGCGTCCAGCGGCCGTAGATCTCCGGCTCGCGCTGCCCGAGCAGATTGAGGTTGGGGCCATGGAGGACGAGAATGCGCATGGGTGGGTCTCCTTGGGGTAGTGGTCATTGGTCAGTAGCCAATGGTCAGTGGTCAGTGGGGTCGGCGATCTCTTCATTCGTAATTCGTAATTCGTAATTCGTCATTCGTCACTCGTCACTTGCACCGCTTCCAGGGCGGCCATGACGGCGGCGGGGGGGACGTCGTCGCGGACGAAGACATCGCCAATGTCGCGGATGAGCACGAAGCGCAGCCGGCCCGCTTTCTTCTTCTTGTCGCTGCCCATGGCGGCGAAGAGGGCGTCGGGGTCGAGCGACGGCGGGATGTGGATCGGCAGGCCGAGGCGCGTCAGCACCATCTCCACCAGCTTGGGCAGCGACGGCGGGCAGTCGCCCAGCGCGGCCGACAGGTGGGCCGCGGCGGCCAGCCCCATGGCCACCGCCTCGCCGTGGCGGATGGCGTAGCCCGACACCTGCTCCACGGCGTGGCCAAAGGTGTGGCCCAGGTTGAGCACGGCGCGGCGGCCGTGTTCATAGGGGTCTTCCTCGACCACGCGCCGCTTCACCTCGATGGCCCGCGTCACCAGCGAGTGCAGGTCGGCGCGCAGCAGCCGGTCGCCGGCCAGCCGCCGCGGGTCGAAGTGCCACTCTTCCATCATCAACCGCTGCCACAATACCGGGTCGGCGATGAGGCCGTGCTTGGCGACCTCGGCCAGACCGGCGGTGAATTCGTCGGCCGGCAGCGTGGCCAGCGTGGCGATGTCGGCCAGCACCAGGCGCGGCTGCTTGAACGCGCCGACGAGGTTCTTGCCCTGCGGCAGGTCGACGCCGGTCTTGCCGCCGATNGAAGAATCGACCATCGCCAGCAGCGACGTGGGGCAGAGGACGAAGTCGATGCCGCGCAGGTAGGTGGCGGCCACAAAGCCGGCCACGTCGCCGACGACGCCGCCGCCGAGAGCCAGGATTGTCCCGTCGCGNCCGATGCCGGCGGCCAGCAAGCCATCGTACAGGTCGCGCACGGTGTCGAGCGTCTTGTGGCGCTCCCCGGCGGGCATAGTCAGCACAGGGATGTCNTAAAAACCCGGTTTCTGGATACTTGTCGCGTGCAGCGGGCCGACGTGGCTGTCGGTGATGACGGCTACCGGGCCGTCGATGCCGGCAATTTCCAGAACGCGGGCCAGCAGGTTCTCGCCAGTGATGACGTCGTAGCGGCCGCCGGGGTAGTGGACGGGAATGGTCTGGCGCAGGCCGTTGGCGGCCAGGGCGGCGATGTCGCCGGCGAGCTCGTCCGGCGTCCGGCCGGCGGTGTCCACAACGCGGAAGCGGGCATAGGCGGCGGCGCGGCGCTGCAGCAGCGCCCGCACCCGGCGCTCGGGGTCGTCCACGGCCAACAGCGGCCGGCGGCCGTCCTCGGCGGCCACGCGCTCCAGGATGGTGGCCGGCGCGGCGGCGAGGCAGAAGACCGGCCCGGTGGCCCCCAGCGCGGCGGCGTTGAGCGGGTCGAGCATCAGCCGGCCGCCGGTGGCGATGACCAGACCGCGCCGCCCGGCCAGCTCCGCCGCGACTTCGGCTTCCAGCTCGCGAAAGCGGGTCTCGCCATCCTCGTTGAAGATGTCGGCAATCGACCGGCCGTCGCGCGCGACGATGAGGTCGTCCGTGTCGACAAACGGCCGCCCCAAACGCGCCGCCAGCAGGCGGCCGACGGTCGTCTTGCCCGTCCCCATGAAGCCGGTGAGGATGATGTTGTCGTCGGTCATAGCATGAACGGCCACAAGACCTCAGAGGTTTTCCGAAACCTCTGAGGTCTGCACGGGCGAAATCTTTCCAGTTCTCTGGGCGGCAATTCCATCTTCTTCCCCGGCGCATCGCGCCTGAGTGCGTATTATCCACTATTTTTCGCCAGGACGGGAACCAAATTCGCAGGGCGGGCGTC
>JAACJX010000297.1 GCA_014237545.1 Ardenticatenia bacterium
CTCGGGCTATGGCTGCCGTGAATAACTTCATCATTGGACTGGTGTCCAAGCTGGGCTTCACCAACCTGGCATTTGCCCAACGCCACTTCGAGGCAAAACTCACCTTGGCTCTCGCTCAGGTCTGACTTTGGAAAAGCCCTGACAAGAGGCCGGCAACCCTACCCCAGCGCCGGGTGGCGCTATAAAATTGCGGCATGATCGAACTAATCGCATTCGATGCCGACGACACGCTCTGGCACACCGAGCACCTCTACCGCGAGGCGCGGCGGCAGTTCGACGACCTGCTGCGGCCGTACGTCGAACTCGACACATTGGAAGAGCACGTCCACGAGACGGAGATGCGCAACCTGCCCTATTACGGCTTTGGTATCACCAGTTTTATCCTGTCGCTCATCGAGACGGCGGTGGAGGTAACCGGCGGGCGCATTACCGGCGCGGAAATCGGCCGCCTGCTGGAGATCTCGCGTGAGATGGTGTCGGCCGACGTCCAACTGATCGATGAGGTTGAGGAGACACTGGCCGCGCTGGCGGCCGAGTACCCGCTGCTGCTCATCACCAAGGGTGACCTGCTGCANCAGACNGACAAGGTNGCCCGNTCCGGCCTCGGCCGCTACTTNGCCGGNATCGAGGTNGTGGCCGANAAGACGCCGNAGACCTACCGCGANATCCTGNCNCGCCGNAANGTGNCNCCNGAGCGNTTCGTCATGGTCGGTAACAGCCCGCGCAGCGACATCCTGCCGGTGGCGGCCCTGGGCGGCCGCGCCGTCTACGTGCCCGACGCAAACACGTGGGTCTATGACCTCGTCGACGTACCCGACGACTTGCCGGGGTCGGTCTACCGCGTTGGCCGCTTGGGCGAAGTGGTGGGCCTGGTTCGCGGCTTGCGGTAGTTCGAGGTTCCCCTGGGTGTTTTGTTGCGCTTTTCCCTATCCTGAGGGAAGATCGCCCCTGGAACCCAACTGCGGTTCAGATTATCCAGCCTTGACCAGGAAGAGAATCCCCCATGTCTGATTACCAGAACACTAATTTACCAACGGCCGCGCGCGTGGCCGATGTGCTTGGCCGCATGTCGACGGCTGAAAAGATCGCCCAGATGACGCAGGTCGAAAAAAATAGCATCACTCCCGGTGATGTGGCCGAGCTGGGCATCGGCAGCGTCCTGAGTGGCGGCGGCGGCAACCCCGATCCCAATAACCCGGCGTCGTGGGCGTCGATGGTACGCGAATTCCAGGAAGCCGCGCTGGAATCGCGCCTGGGGATCCCGTTACTTTATGGCGTCGATGCCGTTCATGGCCATAACAACGTCCGTGGCGCGACTATCTTTCCGCATACGATTGCCCTGGGCGCGGCCGGCGACGCCGAGCTGGTGCGGCGAGTGGCGCGAGCTACGGCCCTGGAGACGGCCGCCACCGGGGTGCGCTGGGANTTCGCGCCGATGGTGTCGGTCGTGCAGGATATNCGCTGGGGTCGGACGTATGAGGCGTTCGGCGACGACACGGCGGCCGTGACCGAACTCAGCCGCGCCTACCTGCTCGGCCTGCAAGACGCGGACGACGGGCTGGGGCTGGCCTCGCCCCACGCCGTGNTGGCNACGCCCAAGCANTACCTCGGCGACGGCGCGACGGAGTGGGGCACGTCGANGATGGAGATGATGGACTTCCGGTTCCACATCGACCAGGGGGACATGCGGACAGACGAGGCGACGCTGCGGGCCAGGTACCTGCCGCCCTACGCCGCGGCCGTNGCGGCCGGCGCGCTCAGCATCATGCCCTCTTTCAGCAGNTGGAATGGTCTGAAGATGCACGCCCATCACTACCTGCTGACGGACGTGCTGAAGGGCGAGCTGGGCTTCCGCGGCTTCCTCGTCTCCGACTGGCAGGCGATGGACCAGGTCGATGCTGATTACGACACCGCGGTGGTCAAGTCGGTCAACGCCGGGCTCGATATGAGCATGGTCCCGTTCAACTACCGTCAGTTTATCGACGCGCTGACGCGCGCNGTNGAGAGNGGCGACGTGCCGCTGAGCCGCATCGATGANGCNGTCCGGCGCATCCTGACGNCCAAGTTCGAGATGGGGTTGTTCGAACGGCCGCTGGGCGACCCGGCCGAGCTGTCATTGGTCGGCGCGGCCGCGCACCGGGCGCTGGCCCGCGAGGCAGCGGCGCGGGGNATGGTGCTGCTGCGGAACGAGAACGCGGCGCTGCCCCTGAAGGGTGGCCTGATCTACGCCGCCGGCGAGGCGGCCGACAGCGTCGGCTTGCAATGCGGCGGCTGGACGATTCACTGGCTGGGCGGNGCGGACCGCGACCTGACGGANGGTACGACGATTCTGGAAGGCCTCATCCAGGCCGCGCCGGACGGCACGCGGATTACCTATGACCCGGCGGGCAATTTCCCGGGCGACGAGCAGGCGGCCGTGGGGCTGGCCTTCATNCACGAGGCCCCTTATGCCGAGGGNTTCGGCGACCGCGCCGATTTGCGGCTGACGGCCGAGCAGGTGGCGCTGATCGAGCGCGTTCGGGCGCGGAGCGAGGTTGTGGTCGTCGTACTGGTCACCGGCCGGCCGCTGATCATCACCGACCACCTGCATCTAGCCGACGCGTGGGTCGCCGCCTGGCAGCCTGGCTCGGAAGGGCAAGCGGTGGGCGATGTGCTCTTCGGCCGCGTTCCATTCACCGGCCGGCTGCCGTTGAGATGGCCGCGGACAATGGCTGACATCCCCTACGGCGACAGCCTGTTCGACCGGGGACACGGTATGTAATTAGTAATTACGAATTACGAATTCAGGAAGAGGCCTTTCGGGAGGCAATTCCTTCGTAATTCATCCCTCATTGTTCATCCTTTAACTCAGGATGTAATCCTCCAGGTGGCGGATGAGCACCTGCTGTTCGGCCATGATCGATTTCACCACGTCGCCGATGGAGATGATGCCGACCAGCTGGCCGTCATCCAGCACGGGCAGATGGCGGATGCGCTTGTCGGTCATGATAGCCATGCACTTGTCGGCCGCCAGATCGGACGAGACGCACACCACCTCGTCGGTCATGACCGACCACACCGGCGTCGTGCGCGAAGACTTCCCCTGCAGGGCGATCTTCCGCGCGTAGTCGCGCTCCGAGAAAATACCGGTGAGCTGGTCGCCGTCCATCACGATCAGCGCCCCCACATCCTTTTCGGCCATCAGCCGCAACGCGTCGAGCACGGTCGCGTCGGGCGAGATGGTGTAGACTTCGCTGCCCTTGTTCATCAGCATCTGATTGACCGTCGCCATAAGTACCTCCGAAAGGTGATCGCGTCGACAATATGCGGTTGGTTGTTGGCGGTGATGTGTGCCACATTGTAAANNATCGGCGGGGGAATGTAAATACAGTGACGAGTGACGTGTTAAGAAANGAAATACGANATACGAGATACGANAAAAGCGTCACCTGCCGTGCCACACACACCACTTGCCGCCTGCCCCTGCCCCCCTGCCCCCNTCTCCCTTTCAATCTATTGCGCTTGCGCACGCATGCGCCATAATAACGGCGTGCGCGTAATTGCTCTCTACAACATCAAGGGCGGCGTGGGCAAGACGGCCGCGGCGGTCAACCTGGCCTANCTNTCGGCNCGCGACGGCCATCCGACCCTGCTGTGGGACCTCGACCCGCAGGGCGCGGCGTCCTACTGCCTGCAGATCGCNCCCAAGGTCAAGGGCGGCCGCAAGGCGTTGCTGGAGGGGAAAAGCCCGGTGGCCAAACTGATCCGGCCCACCGCCTACGACAACCTCGAACTGCTGCCGGCCGANTTNTCCTACCGCAACATGGATTTGGGGTTGAACGAGAAGAAGCGGCCGGAGAAACAGTTCCGCAANCTGCTGGANCCGCTNGAGGCCCACTACCACACTGTCTTTCTCGACTGCCCGCCGGGCCTCACNCTGACCACGGAGAGCATGTTTGCCGCNGCCGACGTGCTGGTCGTGCCGGTCATCCCNGGCGCGCTNTCGCTGCGCACCCTGTCGCTGATCGACGACTTNCTGACCCGCGAGGAACTCACCNGGTTGCGGACGCTGGCGTTCTATTCNATGGTNGACCGGCGCAAGACGCAACACCGCCGGCTGATCGAGACGCGCCACGACGGCCGCTTCCTNTTCACCACCATCCCCTACGCCAGCGACGTCGAGCGCATGGCCGAGCGGCGCGCCCCGGTGGCCGAATTCGCCCCGCGGTCGNCNGCGGCGGCGGCGTATGCCGCGTTGTGGGCGGAGATCCTCGAGGCCCTCTAGCGCCGGAAGTGGCGCGGTTGGAGGCTTAGGCCGGTTCCTGGATCAGGTTTCGCTCCAGCGTTGCCAGCCAGTCGCCGGGGGTGTCGCCGCCGGCGGCCAGCAGCCGCAACACCGCCGCGCTCCAGTCGTCGGGGATGTCCGGCGTCTCCGCCGCGGCGATATCGCGCACCCACTCCCGCGTCTCGATCCACGTCAGGGGGCTGGCAACGACGGCCGCCGCCAATAGCCCGGCCAGCGCGGAATGGCCCGATTCGGCCGCCAGCCGCGCCAGACAGGCCACGGGCAGCGACACAGTGTCGCGCCGGCGGCTGCTGACGGCCAGTTGCAGCGCTTCGCGGAAGTGGGCCAGCGCCTCGTCGTGGCGGCCCAGGCCTATCTCAGCCCGACCCACGCCGCACAAGGCGTAGATGTGGCTCCACGTGTCTTCCTTGTTCGCCCAGTTCAGATAAGCGGAATGGCGCTCGTATGCTTCTGCCCAATCCTCGCGGCCTATAGCCAGATCGCCCAGGCCGCGTTGGTAGAAAGCCAGGCCCATGTCCTGCCCCTGCTGCTCGAATTGAGGATGGGAAAGGTTGTACCAGTTGCGGGCCGCGGCCTCGTCACCCATCAGGCGGTAGACCTCGCCCAGTTCGAAGGCCGACCATGCCTTGTCGTACTCCAGGCCAAACTCCTCGGCCAGCATCAGTGCCCCCTGCCTCTTGAAGAGGGCGCGCTCGATGGTGTGGTAGCGCTGGGCGTAGATGCTGTCCCAGCCCAGCGTCCAGCACTCAAGGCGGTAATTGCCGACGCGCCGGCTCATGGCCAGCATCTCGTCGAACACCGGGAACATCTTCTCCGGTCGCCCCTGGCGTAGGTAGACCTCGCGCCGCGCCAGCAGCAATGCCCAGACCATGCCCCAATTGCCGACAGACTCGGCCGCCGGTTGGGCGCGGTCGAGATAGGCATGAGCGTCATCGAAATCGGTCAGCAACATGCTGATGTCGGCCTGGTCGGAGTAGGCTCCGGCGCGGGCGTCCTGGTTACCC
>JAACJX010000387.1 GCA_014237545.1 Ardenticatenia bacterium
AACTATCACCGACGGGGCGGGTCGCACATGACTTGCCTCGCCGCATAATGAATCACTATGAATACAAACACCCTTTCGCCGGATTTGTTGGCCGCCACCCACGCGCTGGCCGACGCCCTGATCCAGGCTGAACCTCTGGCCACTTTCCACCGCGCCTGGAAGGCGCTCAACGACGACGTGATCGCCACCGGATTGCTGGATGCGTTGGGCGCGGCCCAGGCCGACATGCGCCGCAGCCAGGTGAGCGGCGGCACCACGAAAGACGCCGTCGACCACATGCGCGAGCTGCAACGACAGGTGCAAACGAATGAGACGATCATGACCTATGTGCGGGCCCAGCGCGACGCGGCCGCCTACCTGCCGGGCGTCAACATGGATATCAGCAATGCGCTGGGTATCGAATTCGCCACTTTCAGTAACGCGGCGACTTGTTGATGATGCAGAACCCATGAACATTGATCTGTTGTACTTCGATGGCTGCCCTTCGTGGCAGCGTGGGCTGGAAAATCTGAAATCAGCACTATCGGCTGAAGGTATTCAAGCCTCAATCGGCTTGGTACGGATTGATGATCCTGAAGAAGCAGAGCGACGGCGCTTCCTGGGGTCGCCGTCTTTTCAGGTAAACGGCATCGATCTGTGGCCGGAGGAACGCGAGAGTTATGCTCTCAGTTGCCGGGTATATAACATGCCGGAAGGAATGAAGGGAGCGCCGAATGTGGAAATTCTGCGACAGAGGTTGCGCGTGATTAACACCTGAATGGGGTTGTGAAACACGAAGCCAGAAAACTTACAAGAAGATGTTGGAGAAGAACAATGGCATCCTATGACTACCGCTGCCGGAACTGCGGAAACGTGTTCACGGTGCGGGCCACCTTCAAGGAAAAAGAGGCCGGACTCGATCCGGTCTGCCCCGTGTGCCACGTGCAAGACGCCAAACAGAGCATCGGCGCGCCGATGCTGGCCGGCGTGGTCGCGAACGCGGGCAACAAGAGTATATCCTTGCCTATTCAGTCCGGCTCCTGTTGCGGGTCGGGCGGGAGTTGCGGTTGCGGATGAACGAATTGGTGCATATACAAATCGTCGGCGCGCCGGTCGCCTGCGCCGAAGGCGTTAAGGAAACATGGCGCGACCTGGGAACGTACATGGCCGGCCGGTTACAGGAACGGTATGGGCCTTCGATCAAGGTGACTTACCACGACCTGTTCGACCCCACTTGCCCGCCGCTGCCGGCCGATGCCCAGCTCCCTCTGGTACTTGTGGACGGCGACGTGCTGACCAGCGGCGGCAAGCTCTCAATGCCGGCCATCCGCCGGCACCTGGAGACCCTGGGGGTTGAAGCTGTTACCTTCGGAACCTGAGGTCCGCGCGGCCCTGAGCCGGGTCATCCACCCGACGTACGGGATGTCGATTGTGGGGTTGGGGATGCTACGCGAGATAGCCGTCAGCGAGGCGGGGGTGGAAGTCGAGCTGGCCATGAACTGCCCCGGTTGTCCCGCCGGGCAGTTGACCCTGGGACGCGTCCGGCAGGCGCTGGAGTCATTGGTACCGCCCGGCGCGGGGCAAGTCATCATCCGGTTGTCGCCGGAGTCGTGGCGGCCGCCGGCATTGTTGTCCTTGCAAGATTAACAGGCCGCGTAGGCTGGCCGCTACTGCGCGGCCAATATTTCGAGTGGGCTATTCCTCGGATAGATGACGGGGTGCGCCGCGTCCAGGGCGCTGCGGCGCACGGCCACGATCTCGGCCAGGATGGCGAGAGCGATTTCGGACGGGGTCGGGCCGCCCAGTTCTAGTCCGATCGGGGCATGGATGCGTCCCAGGTCAGCCTCACCAAACCCATCAGCAGTCAATTTATCCAGAATGGTGCGGCACTTGGCGCGGCTGCCGATCATGCCGATGTAGCGCGCCGGCGTTTGCAGCACGTAGCGCATGGCGGTCTCGTCCGACACGTAATCGGTGGTGATGAGGACGACGTGGGTGTCGGCGGAGAAGGGGACGCCGCTCAGGTCAGGGGCCGTGTGCCGGTCGGGTTTCACGTCCACCACTTCCACGTCGAACCCGGCTACATTTCCCATTTGCCGCAGCGGCTCGCCGATGTGGCCGCCGCCGACGATCACCAGGCGCGGCGGCGGGAGATAGGGTTGCAGGAAGACCCGCACATCCCCGCCGCAGAGCGCGTCAACGGCATCCGGCCCTTCAGGCGTGAGCGCGTAGTGGGCCAGACGGGGCTGGCCGGTTTATTGTGTCTGGAGCGCGTCGGCGAGGATCGCGGCTTCCAGGTTGCCGCCGCCCACGTTGCCGGCTTTCTGCCCATCGGCCAGCAACGCCAGTTGCGCGCCAGGCTTGATGGGTGACGCTCCGGATACTTCTATGACCGTGGCCAGGACGGCCACCTCCTTTCGTTCAATCGCGTTGGCCAGGGCCAGGATGGCTTTCGTCATGGGTCACCTCGTTTCGAGTGTCCACAGCGGTTATCTTGACGAACCGCTGCACCAACATCTGGCAGCACTCGGCCACGCAGTTCTGGTTAGCCCGATAAAAAACCTGCCGCCCGACGCGCCGCGAGTCGGCTAGACCTGCCTTGCGCAAGATGGCTAGATGGTGGGATATCGTCGGCTGCTGCAAGTCGAAGTGCGCACATAGGTCGTTGACGCTCATCTCTCCCTCTTGCAGCAAACGTAGGATACTCTGCCGTGTCTCATCGGCCATGGCGTGAATGAAGTCATTGAAATCACAACAGCTCATCGAACCCCCTTCGGCCGTTGGTTCGTCGGCCGGAGACGCGCTCAGGAATCTCCCCAGCCGAGCGCAGCGATCCGGGCTTCTACTTCGCCCAGATCGAAGACCTCCGGATTGCTGGCAACTCCCCATTCCCGCCAGAGTTCCTGGCCATCGCCGTCCACGATCAGCAGCATAAAGGTCGTCGCCAGCCCCACGGCAAACCCCAGCGACAGCGCGAAGGCACGACCGCGCGTGGGGGTCGTCGTGCCGGCCACATAGCTGACCAGGATCGGGATGGTCGCCAGGTTGCACGGGCCAATACTGGTCACGATGCCGCCGACGAAGACCAACCCATAAGCTAGCCAGCGGCTTTGCGTGAGGATGGTTGGGTCGATGCCCATGTCACTTTTTCTTGCGGGCCGTGATCAGGTAAGCGCCGTCATCGCGCCAGGCTTCCTCAACATCGACGAATCCGGCGTAGTGCAGCGCGACCTTGACTTGATCCGGCCAGACGCGGTGGTCGGCGGGCGGGCCGGATTGGCCTGCCGCGTCGGGCCGCCATTCGAGGATAGCGACCCGGCCGCCCGGCCGAGTCACACGCCACATCTCAGCCGCCAGATCGCCCTCGACCTCATGGTAGACGAAGGCAGCCCAGATGAAATCGACTGTGGCCGTGTCCAGATCGATGGCGGGTAGCTCGCCCAATACCGGCACCACGTGGGGCGGCGGCTGCTGCTCGGCCAGCGTGTCCAGCATCTCCTGGCTCACGTCCAGCGCCCACACCTTACCGGATGGGCCGACGAGCTCAGCCAGCGACAGCGTCCAGAAGCCGGGGCCGCTGCCCAGGTCGAGGGCCGTCTGTTCCGGCTGGATATCAAGTCGTTGCAAAAAGCGATGCGGGTCCCAGCGCGCCCGCCGGTCCTCACTCATTAGACCGTGCCGCTTTTGAGGGTCGAATCGTTTGTCGTCCTCACCGAGGAAAATCCGGCGGGCGACCGCTTCCTTGATGCGGCAGGACGGAGCTTCTAGAATGTNGAACGGATTCACCAGAACCCCGTCGACAAATAGGCCCGGCGAGGAGCGCAAGTTGTGGTGAGCGATCATCGCCTGACCGGCCTCGGTTTCCAGGTCGATGCGCTCGTAGGGGATTCCCTGCTCATCGAGATAGGCCAACACCTGCCGGCTGCGGCGACAGCCTTCGGCGGGCAAGATAACGATTTGTTTGCTCATGGCGTTTTCCAGAAGAAGGCCAACCAAACCCCCCAGACCTGCAGGTAGTTTAATTCAATATTGATTGAAATATCTATACACAGTATAAGTCGCGATAGATGAGCCGGTCAGTGACATTGATCATCTGTTATGGCGATTAATGTCATATTGGCGAAGTCGGTGACTCATCCTGTTCACGTGTCGGGTCCGTCGCCGTGTCAGAAAAACCCTGAAATTTTTGAATAGGCAGATATACGGCCCGGGCTAATTTCGACTTGCTGCGATTGAAGGTCTTGCTGGCTTGATGTGTCAGTTGCACTTTTCATGGGACAGAACCCCTTTCATGTGGCCATGTGTCCTAAATTGCGTTCAGAAAACTGCCCCCAGACTTAAAGCTGTTTGCTCCCACTAGGTTGTCCAACGCCGCGTCAGAAAGACAAGAATAGCTTCTGTCAACCGGGGTGCCAGGGTTCCGAGCATCGCTTCATCCATAAACTGCTTTTAGATGAACGCACGACAAAAAGTTCTTCAACGCAGGTTCGATTTCCT
>JAACJX010000386.1 GCA_014237545.1 Ardenticatenia bacterium
AGGATCGATATCCTGCTCCAGCAGGTAGGCGCGCAACATGGCCTGGTTAAAGTTCGACGCGACCTCCGCGGCGAAGAGCGAGTAGTTGGCGTAGACGTGGGGCTGGTTCTCCCACGACAGCAGCGAGTGCATCGAATGGCCTAACTCGTGGGCCAGCGTGCCCATGCTGTTGGCGTCGTTGGTGTAGCTCATGACAATGAACGGGTACGTGCCCTGGCAGCCCCACGAGAAAGCGCCCGACGACTTGCCCTCGTTGGGGTAGATGTCGATCCAGCGCTCCTCGAGGCAGCCGCGGCGCAGCCGGCCGGCATAGTCGTCGCCCAGCGGCGACAGCGCCGCGCTGATCCATTCGACCGCCTGCTCATAGNGCACGCGGGGTTTGGCCGTCGTCAGCGGCGCCCAAATATCGTAGGTGCGCACCGAATCGACGCCCAGCGCGCGGCGGCGCACGTCGAAGTAGCGGTGCCAGACCGGGCGGTGGCGCTTGAAGGTGTCGAGCAGGTTGTGGTAGACCGCGGCGGGGATATTGCCGGCGAACAGGGCCATGTCCAGCGTGGAGTCATAGCGGCGCACCCGNGACTCGAGCACGTTTTGCTTGATCGACGTCGCCAGGTTGCTGGCCAGCGTNTTCTTGTAGGCCAGGTACTGGTCGTGGTAGTTCTCCCAGGCGGCACGGCGAACGGCGCGGTCGGGGGAGTTCAGCAGGTCGTCGATGGTGCCCTGCGTGACGGGCAGATCGTCCTGACCGGGCAAGCTGACGGGGCGAAACNTGAAGTCGCTGTCGGTCAGCTTTTGGGCCGTGGAAGATGTACCCTGGAATACATCGGAGGCCAGCCCCAGCACCTCTTCGACTTCGGCCGAGCGCACGTGGGCCTGTCGCCGGAAGAGATCGTCAAAGTAGTGGGCATAATGGCTCANCCGGGGTTCTTCGGCCGCCCACCGGGCCAACCGCTCGCGGCCGATGGCCAGCAGTTCCGGCTCAAAGTAGGCAATCGCGCCCTGCGTCTGGCCGTAGAGGCTGCCCGCCTGCCCGACGCGGGCGGTGGCCGCCTGGTTGGTGCGGTCGACCGATTCGGTCAGCGCGGCATGGACCAGGAGTTTCTCGACGNGCTGGAGATAGGGCTCGATGGTCTCAAAGGCATCGGCCAGAACNCCCGGCCCCTCGGCGAGGCGGCCCTGNAANCGGCCGAGATCGGCCAGCCCGGCCGACAGNGCGGCCAGTTCGGCCGACCAGTCGTCGANGGTGGCAAAGACGCTTTCAGCGTTCCAGGTGTGGCGGGGATCGACTTCACTGCGGGTGGGAACGTGGGTAAATGACATGGGGTATCTCCTTTGGTGAGCCAGTTATGGCGCCAATGCTAACCCAATTCGGCGGAAATCCCCAACAGACTGGCTTCAGGTTTTGCCCTCAGCCCGCGTTACCCGGGTTCTATTTGAAACTTCGGCCGGCGCAAGAGCCGCATGCCGTTGGCCGTCACGAGGATCGACGTGCCCATGTCGGCCAGCACGGCCAGCCNCATGCTGCCGCTGCCGGACAGCACCAGCGCGAAGAACACGAGCTTGATGCCGATGCTGAGGGCGACGTTGACGCGCACGGTGTTCATGGCGGCGCGGGCCAGCCGGACGGCGAACGGCAGTTGCCGCAAGTCGTCGCCCAGCAGGACGACGTCGGCCGTCTCCAGCGCCTGCGCCGTGCGCCCCATGGCCAGCCCGACCGAGGCCGCGGCCAGCGCCGGGGNATCGTTGATGCCGTCGCCGACCATGGCCACGTGCNCGTACTGCTCGCGCAAGCCCTCGACCGCGGCCACCTTGTCGGCCGGCAGCAGGCCGGCCCGGACGTCGGTCAGCCCNACNCCGGCGGCGACNCGCTCGGCCGTGGCGGCATGGTCGCCGGTCAGCATGACCAGCGGATCAACACCCATGTTCGCCAGTTGGTCCATCGCCTCGGCGGCCCCGGCGCGCGGGGTGTCGGCCAGCGTGATATAGCCGCGGAAGGCGTCGCCCTCGCTGACGAGCATCGTCGTCAGGCCCAGGGCGTCGGCAGCGGCGATGCGGGCGTGATGCGGCTCGTGCGTGGCGTCATCCTCAAAGTGGGCATGGCTGCCGACGGTGACAGTGAGGCCGTTGACCCGGCCGCTGATGCCGCGCCCGGCCAGGGCCATGACGTCGCTCGACGCGTAGCGCTCCGCCACGCCGCGGGCAGCCGCTTCGGCCATCACCGCGCCGGCCAGCGGNTGCTCGCTGCGCCGCTCGACGGCCGCCGCCAGAGCTAGCAGCTCATCGCAAGCTTCACAGTATTGACCGCCGACCGCCGACGGCCGACCTCCGAATAGACGATCCCCCTCTTCATTCGTCATTCGTAATTCGTCATTCGTAATTTCTTCGTCGCAGCCTGCCGCATGGACGCCCACCACGGCCGGCTGCCCGCGGGTGATGGTGCCGGTCTTGTCGAAGGCGATGGCCCGCACGCGGCTTAGTTCTTCGAGGAACGCGCCGCCCTTGAAGAGAACGCCATGGCGCGCGCCGTTGCTGATGGCGCTGATGAGCGTCACCGGCGTGCTGATGACCAACGCGCAGGGACAAGCGACGACGAGCAGGGCCAGCGCCCGGTAGAGCCAGCCNTGGACGTCGGGCGCGGGATTCCAGAAGGGCGCGTCGAAGAACAGCGGCGGCACGGTGGCCACCAGTAGAGCGATAAAGACGACCAGTGGCGTGTAGACGCGGGCAAACTGGTCCACAAAGCGCTGGGCCGGGGCGCGGCGCTCCTGGGCCTCGGACACGAGGCGGATCATGCGGCTGATCGTGTTGTCCTCGGCCAACCGCGTCACCTCAACCTCGAGCGCGCCGAAACCATTCACGCTACCGGCGAACACCTCGTCGCCGGGAGATTTGTCCACCGGGCGGCTCTCGCCGGTGATGGGCGCTTGATCCACAGCCGACGCGCCGGCCAGCACGCGGCCGTCCATCGCCAGCCGCTCGCCGGGCTTGACGATGATGTGGTCGCCCACGCGCAACGCCTCGACGGGGATGCGCGTCTCGACGCCGTCGCGGATGGCCGTGGCCGAGGCCGGGGCCAGTTCCGACAGGCTGCCGATGGCATCGCGGGCGCGGTTGGCGGTGTAGCCTTCCAGCGCCTCGCTGAGGGCGAACAGGACCATCACCAATCCAGCTTCCGTGTACGCGCCGATGATGACCGCGCCAACAGCGGCGATGGTCATGAGCAGATTGATCGTGATCTCGCGGTTGACGCGCAGGGCGGTCAGCGCGCTGCGGGCGATGGGGTAGCCGGCGATGACCATCGCCAGGACCGACATCGCCGCGAAGACGGGCGACTCGATACCCAGTCCGGGCAGCAGTTCGTCAAATATNATGCCGGGAATGACCAGCAGCGCGGCCAACAGCGCCAGACGCGTGTCGGTGCGGTTCCAGAGGTAGTGGAGCAAGCCGCCCGGCTTTTGCGCGGGGGAGCCGGAGAGCAAGGGAGCGGGGGTGGCAGAGTCACCAATCTCCCCTGCTCCCTTTCTCCCTTTCTCCCCTGCCTCCGCGGCCACGTCATAGCCCAACTCGCGCACGCGGGCGACGACGCGCTCGGGGGCGGCCGCGCCGGCGACGCGCAGGGTGCCGGTGGTAAAGTTGATCGTCGCCGCTTCCACGCCGGGCAGCCCGGCCACGCCCTTCTCGATGGAGCGGGCGCAGTTGGCGCAGTCCATGCCGGTGATTTGGAAGCGTTGTTCGGTATCTGGTGTATTCATAATAATAGCAGACTCAATATTCAGATCCGCCGGTTAAGAAACCGACGCTACAGGAATCATACACCTTCAAGTCGGGTTGAAAGTCAAGGGGATTCCGCTTCCAATGCCAGAAATAGCGAGGCCAAGATGAAGGCATTGGGNCCGTGGGCGATGAGCAGGAAGCCTTCATGATCGTGGATGAGTTCGGGTTGGGAATGGGGGTGCAGGCGACACTCTGACTCGATCCGGGCCAGCTCGCGCAGGGCGGCCTCCACCGCCGGGTCGCGGCTGACGACGAGGATGTGGTAGCTGTCGCCTTCTTGCCAGATGTGGACGTGCTGCCCGCGCAGGCGGNCTAGCGCGTCGCGGGCCTCCTCCCCGGAAAGCGGGCAATCGGCAAAGGCGGCCAACCGGTCGAAGACGGCGTGGCTGTGCAACTCGGCCGCGGGGCTGCCGCAGATGCGATCGACAAGGCGGCCGAACGCGGTCTGGGCGGCATCATCCGCGCCGCCGCGCAGTTCTATCAGGAACAGCTCCAACTCGTGCTGCTGGACGCGCAACTCGGTGATCTGCCGCTCCAGGGCCAGATAGCGCCCCTCGGCCAGGGCCAGCGTCTCGGCGTTGTCCAGGTCGCCGTCGCGCCAGGAGCCGATCAGGGTACGAATCTCGGCCAGCGAAAAGCCCAATCGCTGGGCCTGGCGAATGAGGCGGACTGTCTCGGCCGCCGTCTCGTCATACAGCCGGTAACCAGCCTCGGTGCGGCCGCTGGGGGCCAGCAGCCCCTCGGCCTCATAGTAGCGCAGAGCCGACGGCCGCAGGCCGACCTGCCGGGCGAGTTCGCCAATGGTGAGCATGGGGGAAGTTTAGAACCGGCGGGAACGAGCGTCAAATGTCGGCNCGGCCGCCCTGCAGATTGTAGAGGCGGGCGTACAGCCCGTTGTTCGGCAACAATGCTGCATGGCGGCCCACCTCGACAATTCGGCCGTCGTTCATCACGACGATGCGGTGCGCATGGCGGACCGTCGACAGGCGGTGGGCGACGACGAAGGTCGTCCGGCCGCGCATGAGTCGCGCCAGCGCTTCCTGGATAAGCGCTTCGCTCTCCGTGTCCAGCGCCGAGGTGGCCTCGTCGAGGATGAGAATGCGCGGGTCGCGAATGAGCGCCCGGGCGATGGCCAGCCGCTGCTTCTGGCCGCCGGAGAGGCGCGCGCCGCGCTCGCCCAGCATCGTCTCCAGACCTTCGGGCAGCCGCTCGACAAACTCCCAGGCGTTGGCGTCGTGCAGGGCCTGCTCCAGCTCCCGGTCGCTGACGTCGCGCGCGCCATAGGTCACATTGTCGCGGATGGAGCCGTCGAACAGGATCGATTCCTGGGGCACGACGGACAGGAAGCGGCGATAGGTGCGCAGGTCGAGCGATTGCATGTCGCGGCCGTCGAGCAGCAAGCGGCCCTCGGTCGGCCGGATAAAGCCGATAACCAGGTTCAGGATGGTCGATTTGCCGGCGCCCGACGGCCCCACCAGGGCTACTGTCTCACCGGCGGCAACGCGCAGGGAGAAATCGCGGACGGCGTTGGCGTCGGTCTCGGGATAGTCATAGCTGACCGCCTCAAACGCGATCTCGCCCTCCACCGCCACCACGGCCGCCTTGCCCTCGTTCTGTTCCAGATCAGGGTTCTCCAGCACCTCGCCGATGGAGCGAATCGACTCCAGCCCCTTGCTGATCTGCGGCGTCATGTTGGCCAGAACCATCACGGCGTTGGTCAGCGTGGAGAAGTAGGACGTGAGCATGACGACTTCGCCGATGGTCAGGGGGATGATCTGCGTCCAATAGGCCCAGGCGGCGGCTACCAGGCACAGGACGTTAAACAGGTTGAAGGTCATCCACGACAGCGCGCCGAAAACGGCGTTGACCGAATCCAGTCGCTCGCCGCTCTCGCGCACGCGGAAGAGCGTCTCGTTCACCCGCTCCAGCGCGTCTTCTTCCAGGCCGTGGGCGCGGGTGATGGGGATGAGGTGGGTCATCTCCTCGACGCGCGTGGAAAGGGCTTCCAACTCCTGGCGGAAAGCGCGGTTGCGCTCAGCCAGCGTCTGCCGCAGGGCGCGAATGAGCAGCGCCGCCACCGGCACGGTCAGCAGGTAGAAGAGGACGAATTCGGGCACGCGCCAGGCGGTGATGGCCAGGGCGAAGACGATGTTGCTCGTCGCGGCCAACCCGCCGTCGTACAGAGTGCGCGTCATCTGCTCGATGTTTTCCACGTCGCGGAGCACCTTTGTTTGCAGCGAGGCGGCGCTCTGGCGGGTGTAGTAGCTGATGGACAGATGTTGCAGCCGGCGACAGATGGCGGCCCGCAGGCGGGTCTCCGTCTCGCGCACGGCGCGGCTCAGGTAGCGGGCGTAGAGCGTGTGCAGGGGCACGTTCTGGGCCAGCAGCAGCACCAGCAGCAGGGCGTTGAACCACAGCCCACTGGGGTCTGCCCCCGGCGTGGAGATGATGTCGATGATGTTGGCCGTCAGCACGGGCAGCATCCACACCGGGCTGTGCTTGACGACGAACAACACGGCTGCCAGCAGCATGCGCCCGCGTTCCGGCCGGTAAAGGGAGAGCAGGGTGCGCAGCGGCCGCTCGCCCTGATAGCGCCGCTCCAGGAGAACGGAATCCGCCGGTTGGGAGGTCATAAGGAGGATTTAAGAAGGAGAATCCGCAGATTGCGCAGATTATTAGGGATTAGAAACCGAGTTTCTCGGAAGAAACTCGGTTTCTAAAGCTTGTTAGAACCCTTCGAGGGCCGACAGGTCGGCCACGCCGCGGGCCAGGCCGGCCACGCGCTGCAAGAGGGCCAGTCGGTTCTCGCGCACGGCGGCATCNTCNTCCATGATGAGAACGGCGTCGAACAGGCGGGTGATGGCCGGCGCCATGCGGCGGAGGGAGTCGATGAACGTCTCGACCGTGCCGTCCTTGGCCGCCTCGGCCTCGACTAGCGCGGCGGCGACGGCCTGCTCTTCGGGCAGNCGCAGGTCGTCCGGCCGCAGGGCGTAGGTCTCCTTCAGCGGGCGGGTAATACGCACGCAGCGGGCATAGGCGTTGAGCAGCGTCTCCCAATCTTCGGCGCGGGTAGCCTCGGCCAGCGCGCCCGCGGCGCGGCTGGCGGCGTAGGGATCATGGGTCTGCNCGGCCAGCACGGCCTTGACNACGCTGGCCGGGTAGCCGGCGTCGCGCAGAACCACTTCCANACGGCCGCCGATGAAGGACAGCACGTCCTCGCGAGCCTGTTCGTTCCAGGCCACGGGCAGCAGCGCCCCGGCGGCGTCGAGCCCGGCGCGCAAGTCGAAGTGCTGCCGGCTGGCGGTCAGGTTCTCGATCAGGTGCAGCGCGGCGCGACGCAGCGCGAACGGATCGTTGGACCCCTTCGGCCCCAGACCGGCGGCGAACAGGCCGGCCAGGCTGTCGAGGCGGTCGGCCACGGCCAGGGCCATGCCCGCGGGAGTGCCGCTGACGGCCTCATACTGNCCGGCGATGGCCGCGGCNACCTCNGGCGATTCGCCATCGCGCAGGGCGTAGTGGCCGCCCATCTTCCCTTGCAGGCTGGTCATCTCGACGACCATGTTGGTCGCCAGGTCGGCCTTGGCCAGCGCGGTGGCACGGGCAGCCGTGGCGCGGGCGGCGGCGTCCAGCCCCAGCATGTCGGCCACGACGGGCACGAGCTGCTGCAGGCGGCGGGTCTTGTCGAGGAAGGAGCCGAGTTCCGTCTGGAAGGTCAGCTTGCCGAGGTCGGGCACGAACGACTCCAGCGGCTTGCGGATGTCGTTGTCGTAGAAGAACGCGGCGTCGGCGAAGCGGGCGCGGATGACGTGCTCGTTGCCGTCGCGGACGATGTCGAGGTTTTCCTCATCGCCGTTGCGCACGGCCACAAAGTAGGGCAGCAGGCTATCCCCCTTGTAGACCGGGAAGTAGCGCTGGTGCTTGCGCATGACGGCCACCAGTACCATCGGCGGCAGGGCCAGGAAGCGCTCCTCAAAGGACCCCAGCAGCGGCGTCGGCAGTTCGACCAGGTTCGTCACTTCGTCCAACAGGGCCGGGTCGTCGGGGATCTCGCCACCGACCGAACGGGCTAGCTCGCGCGCGCCGGCGGCGATGGCCTTGCGACGGGCCTCGGTGTGGAGCACGATGTCGGCGTTGTGGATGGCCGCCATGTAGTCGGCCGCGTGGCGCACCTCGTAGGCCGGCGCGCCGTAGGGGCGCAGGCCGTAGGTGATCCGCCCACTGCGTGCCCCGGCGTACTCAAACGGGACGACGGCCGGGCCGTGGAGCGCCAGCAGCCAGCGCAGCGGCCGGCTGTAGCTGACGTTGGTGGCGTTCCAGCGCATCGACTTCTCGAACTTAATCCCGGCGATCAACTCGGGCAGGCGCTCGGCCAGCACCTCGACCGACGGCCGCCCCGCCTCGCGCACCACGGCCGAGACGTAGCGCTTGCCGCCCTCTTCGACGACGCTCAGGTCGTCGACCGAGAGGCCGCGGCTCTTGGCGAACCCGGCAGCGGCGGGGGTGGGCTTGCCGTCTTTGTCGAAGGCGCGGTCGGCCGGCGGTCCCTTGACGACGCTCTCCACGTCGGACCCGCGGTCGGCCAGGCCGTAGACGATGACGGCCAGGCGGCGCGGCGTGCCGTCGATCTCGATCCGCTCATAGCTAAGGCGGGCCGCGTCCAGCATGGCCGGCACGGCGATTCGTAACTGGGCCAGGGCCGACGTCAGGTCNCCGTGGGGCAGTTCTTCGCTGCCTATCTCAAGGACGAAGGTATCGCCGTCTTCGGGAGATACGAAATCCGAAATACGAGATACGAGTTTAGACGGCTCGGCATCCGTATCTCGTATCTCGTATCTCGTATCTGTATTCCAGAGCTTATTCTCAGAGAAAGGATATTCCAGCCGCTGGCGCTGCTCAATGTAGGCCAGCGAGACCTTGTTGGCGATGCGGCGCATGCGGCCGAAGTAGTGGGCCCGCTCCGTGACGCCGACCGCCCCGCGGGTGTCGAGCACGTTGAAGAGCTGCGAGCACTTCAGGTTGTAGTCGTGGGCCGGGGCCACCAGGCCGGCCTCCAGGCAGCGCAACGCTTCACGCTCGTAGGTGTCGTAGATCATCTTCAGCGCGTCCACGTCGGCGACGTTGAAGTAGTACTGGCAGTGCTCGACCTCGGCCTGCAACAAGGCGTCGCCATACTTGACACCCGCGCCGTAATCCATCTCCCACACGCTGTTCTTGCCCTGCAGAGCCAGGGCGATGCGGTCGAGGCCGTAGGTGATCTCGACCGACACCGGGTCGAGGTCAAGGCCGCCCGCCTGCTGGAAGTAGGTGAACTGGGTGATCTCCTGCCCGTCGAGCCATACCTCCCAGCCCAACCCCCACGCGCCGAGGGCGGGCGACTGCCAGTTGTCCTCGACGAAGCGGATGTCATGCTCGCGCTGGCTGATGCCGATGGCTTCCAGGCTGCCCAGATAGAGTTCGATGGGGTTGCCGGGGTCGGGCTTCAGGATGACCTGCAACTGGTAGTGCTGCTGCATGCGGTTGGGGTTGTCGCCGAAGCGGCCGTCGTCGGGGCGGATGCTCGGCTCGATGTAGGCCACGTTCCACGGCTCGGGGCCGAGGACGCGCAGGAT
>JAACJX010000390.1 GCA_014237545.1 Ardenticatenia bacterium
CCGAGATTCTGCCGGCGGATCGCATCCAGGCCTTCGAGCAGTTCCCGTTCGCTGTCCAGGCCCTCATCGCGGGTGACATCGATGCCGTCATCATCGACGAGACCTCCGGCATGGGCTACCAGGGCGTCAACGCCGATTCGCTCAAGCTGGTGGGCGAGTCACTGTCGAGCGATCAGTTGGGCTTCGTTTTCCCGAAGGGTAGCGATCTGGTCGGGCCGGTGAACGCCGCTCTGGCCGCGATGGAAGCCAACGGGACGCTAGCGACCCTGGCTGAGAAATACTTTACCGACGCCTTCACCATCACCTACGAAGACCTTGAGTAAACCGCCGCGCGCGGTCGTTGCCCGGCAAATGCCGTGGCAACTCCGTTAATTTCAGCCAAGACGCCACACAAAACTGTGTGGCGTCTTTTCATTTAGCGCAGGCAGTGTATCATTGCGCCGTCTGCCTAATTACCGGCGCAAAAAAGAACGTTTAAATTTGTGGAGGCTCGATGACAGGCGAGGTACAGACCGACCTAACTATACCCAAAGACCAAAGCAGCCGATTCAACGCGAAAGGGTTCCCGTGGTGGCTAGTCGTCATTATTGGATTCCTGTTGTTGATGCTCCTGCTCATCATGACCAACCCCGATTACAACCGGGCGTTTAACTTTATCAAGGGCACCTTCGGAGGAATCCAGGGCTTCCAGGATGGGGGGATGGCGGGCTTTATCGGGACCGGTATTACGGTCACGATTTATACGACGCTCGTCGCTTTCGCCATTGCCTTGCTAATCGGTTTGCTTGCCGGGTTGGGGAGAGTCAGCACCAACCTGTTTGTACGCAACATCGCCATAACCTATATTGAATTTATTCGCGGCGTGCCAACGCTTGTCCTTATCTTCACGGTTGCCCTGGTGATTGTGCCGGCAGTGTCGGATGCGCTCGGGATATCCGGCCAGAGCATCAGCACCAACACGCGTGGTATTATCGCGCTGTCGATCATCTATGGCGCTTTTCTGGCCGAGGTTTTTCGCGCCGGTATTGAATCAGTTCCACCTGGCCAAACAGAGGCCGCCCGCTCGCTGGGGCTCAACGGCGGCCAGGCCATGCGCCACGTTGTTCTGCCCCAGGCGATTCGAAACGTGTTGCCTGCCCTGGGTAATGACTTCATCGCCATGCTGAAGGACTCATCGCTAATTTCCGTGCTGGCCGTGCGCGATATCACCCAGATGGCCCGGCTTCATGCCGGCAGTACCTTCCGCTTCCGCGAAAGTTACCTAGTGCTGACGTTTCTCTACCTGTCCATGACCATCGCACTGAGCTTATTCCTGCGCTGGTATGAGAAGAGGCTACGACAAAATGCAAGATAAATCAGTCGATATCAACCCATCAGCCACGACTCACGTCCTCGGCGAGGATATCATCGTCATCGATAATTTGTACAAGATGTTTGGCAGCGTGATGGCGGTTTGTGGGTTTAGCCTGAACGTTCGCCGGGGAGAGGTAGTCGTTGTCGTTGGTCCCAGTGGCTCTGGCAAGAGTACGGTGTTGCGCTGCATCAATCATCTCGAGGTGCCGACCCAGGGATCGATCTACGTCGATGGCGTTCATCTAGAGGATAAGAAGACAGACATCAACGCCGTACGGGCCGAGGTCGGCATGGTATTCCAACAGTTCAACCTGTTCGGCCATCTGTCGGTCCTGGACAATATCACTCTTGCCCAGCGTTTGATTCGGAAGCGCAATAAACAGGAGGCCGAAGAGGTCGCCATGGAGCAGTTGCGGCGCGTCGGCATCCCGGAGAAGGCCCACGCCTTCCCCCGGCAGCTCTCCGGCGGCCAGCAGCAGCGCGTAGCCATCGCGCGCTCGCTGGCGATGAACCCCAAGATCATGTTGTTCGATGAGCCGACCAGCGCCCTGGACCCGGAGATGATCAAGGAGGTGCTCGACGTCATGCTTGATCTGGCGCGGGGCGGCATGACGATGGTCGTCGTGACGCACGAAATGGGCTTTGCTCGTTCGGCGGCCGACCGGGTGGTATTCATGGATCAGGGGTGCGTGGTAGAGATGGCCGCGCCGAAAACGTTGTTCAACGACCCCAAACACGAGCGGACCAAGTTGTTCTTGAGCAAGATCATCAGTCATTAGTCGTTTAAAGTAGCGGCGGGGGCGAGCCCGATTGCGGAGGAGAAAGGACATGACCGAGCTTCTGCACCAACCGGGCTTTTTGGGAACCGGCGCCAATTGGGCGGCGGATATGACACTGCTGGCCAGCGGGCTGGTGGCACTGTTGCTGACCGTGGGCGTGGTCCTGGCTGTGCGCGGGCACTATGACGCCCACCGCTGGTTTCAGACCTCCGCCGCCGCGCTCAACGCGGTTCTCGTGTTGTGGCTGATGGTGCTACCGTTTCGGGATTTTGTCGCGCCGGCATCGAATCCGGCCGGGTTGCCGCTATCAGCGATTGCCACGACGCGAATACACGCGGCCGTGGGCTTTGCGGCGCTGGTATTTGGCCTGTTTGTCACGCTGAGGGCTAACAAGCTGATGCCAAAATTCCTGCGCTTCAATAATTACAAGGCCTTCATGCGGGTTGCCTACGCGCTCTACATGTTGGCCACGCTGATCGGCCTGTTCGTCTACATCACCTGGTTTGTCGGCAACCCGAACCCACCCAGCTATTAGTGGTGTTCCCTTGCGGGCGTGCGGCGATCAATGTCCGTTTTTGCTGAACACCGGTGTTTCACTGAACGCCAAATGTGGTTGCCATCTCCAGTCTTGCATGGCTTCGAGTTGTTTGTGATCGGTAAGGTCCAGGCGGAGAGGCGTCACGGAAGCGTAACCGGCGGCCAGCGCGCCGACGTCTGTCCCTTCCCGCGGCACGCCGGTCGGTCGATCCCCGCCGATCCAGTAGTAGTCTCGCCCGCGCGGGTCTACGCGCCGGTCGAGACGGTCGCGGTAGACGCGCAACCCCTGACTTGTCGTCAGAACCCCTTTAATGCTCGATAGCGGCAAGTTGGGGACATTGACGTTGAGGAAGACGCCTTTGGGCAGGCCATGGGTCAGAACAGTTGCCACGACTTGCGTGACGATCTCCACCGCAGGCTGGTAATCTAATTCGTAGCTATCCACATCGCCGCCATCGAGCGAGACGGCGATTCCGGGCACGCCCCAAATGATGCTTTCCATCACGGCCGTGACTGTGCCGGAGTAAGTCACGTCGTGACCGAGGTTGGCCGCCGGATTAATGCCGGATACTACCAGGTCAACCTTATGGGGGAGCAATCCCATGAGTCCCAGGGCGACGCAGTCCGATGGCGCGCCATCGCTTGTCAGAGCGCTGCTGCCGTCGGCCATCCGCACCCGGCGCACCCGTAATGGCCGGCGCAGGGTCTTGACGTGCCCTCCACCAGACCAATCGTGATCGGGAGCCAGAACGCTCACTTCGCCGAATCGGGCCATGCCCTGGGCCAGCGCCAGCAAGCCGGGCGCCGTCACGCCATCGTCATTGGTAACAAGAATGTGCATGGGTCACTTTCGCTAAATCGCTTGTGTGTGTAATTTACAAGGCTTGAAGACAGTAGAAGCTTATGATGGCGACGTCAACGGCGTGTTAATGGCGGGATAAGGTTTAGTTAATGGAGGGTGGTTTGCCGGAAAGGGGATAAAATCGAGTGGTATGGATCTGTCGGTCATTGTTGTGTCATACAACACGCGCCAGCTATTGGATGACTGCTTGGCCTCGCTATATGCCGCCCTTTCGCCGGTTGGCGGCCTTGAGGTCATTGTCGTCGATAATGCCTCCACCGATGGCAGCGCGGAAATGGTGGCCGGCAAGTACCCCCAGGCGGTGCTGATTGCGAGTCGGGAAAACCTGGGGTTCTCGGCCGCCAATAACCGGGGATCGGCGGTCGCCCGCGGCGAGTTTCTCCTGTTCCTTAACTCCGATACGGTCGTGAGTCGCGACGCGCTGGCCGAGCCGGTGGATTACATGCGCCAGAACCCCGAGGTGGGCGCGCTGACGGTCAGGCTGGTATATCCGAACGGCGAGCGCGACCCAGACAATCACCGCGGTTTCCCCACGCCATACAACGCCTTCTTCCACTTCACCGGCCTGAGCCGCTTGTTCCCCAACAGCCCGAAACTCAACGGTTACTTCAGAAACTACGAAGATTTCTCAAAAGTTCACCCCGTGCCAGTCATTGCCGGCTCGTACATGATGATGCCGCGCTCGCTCGACCGGCAGCTTGGCGGCTGGGACGAAACTTATTTCTTCTATGGGGAGGATATCGATTACTGCTATCGTATCCACGAAGCAGGCTATCAAATCATCTACTACCCGCTGGTTGAGGTATTGCATTACAAAGGAGCCAGTTCCGGCTTGCGGAAAGAGTCGGCCGATATCGCCCGCCCGCCCAAAGAGACCCGCGTCAGGGTCGCCCGCGAGTCGGTACGGGCTATGGAAGTCTTCTATCAGAAGTTCTATGAGGATAAGTACCCGCGCCTCTTGACGGCCCTGGTTCTAACCGGCATCCGGTTGCGAGGGTGGGTACGAATCATGAAGCATAAGTTGACATAAGTATTAAACCCTTATTAATACTGGGGAGAACGATGTCAAAGATCACGTTAGTTGGTGCGGGAAGCACCGTGTTCGCGAAAAATCTGCTGGGGGATATTCTCAGCTTTCCTGAGTTGGCTGATTCGACGATCAGCCTCTTTGATATCGATGAGGAGCGCCTGCACACCTCAGAGATCGTGGCTCACCGCGTGGCCCGAACGCTGGCGGCAACCCCCCGGATCGTCGCTACCACAGACCGCCGTCGGGCGCTGGAGGGGGCAGATTACGTCATCACGATGTTCCAGATAGGAGGGTACAAACCCTCAACCGTGATCGATTTCGAAGTGCCCAAGAAGTACGGCCTGCGGCAGACCATCGCCGATACGTTGGGCATCGGCGGCATTATGCGAGGTTTGCGCACGATTCCCGTGCTGCTGGAGATGTGCCATGAGATGGAAGCGCTCTGTCCCGATGCATGGCTGCTGAATTACGTGAACCCGATGGCCATGAACTGTTGGGCGGTGAACCGGGCGACAACAATCCGGAATGTCGGCCTGTGCCACAGCGTCCAGGGCACGGCCGAACAACTGGCTCGCGACGTTAATGTCCCTATTGAAGAAATCAATTACCTCTGCGCGGGCATCAATCATATGGCTTTCTACCTGCGCTTTGAGCGTAATGGAGAAGACCTTTACCCTTTGATCCGCGAAGTCGCTTCCGGCGGGCGCATACCGGATTGGAACCGGGTGCGGTACGAAGCGCTGCGGTATCTGGGATATTTCGTCACCGAATCGAGCGAGCATTTCAGCGAGTACGTGCCCTGGTTTATCAAGCGCGATCGGCCTGATCTGATCGAAAAGTTTAATATTCCTCTCGATGAGTACATTACGCGGTGCGAAAATCAGATTGCCGGGTGGCAGATGATGCGCGGAATACTGGAAGTCGATTCGATTGAGCTTGCAGTCGAACGATCGCATGAGTACGCCGGCTACATCATTCACAGCCTGGAAACCGGCGTCCCACGCGTTATCTATGGAAATGTGGCCAATGACCACCTCATCGAAAATCTGCCGGTTGGGTGCTGTGTCGAGGTACCCTGCCTCGTCGATGGTAACGGCATTCAGCCGACCCATATCGGAACCATTCCACCGCAATTGGCGGCCGTGATGCAATCAAACATCACTGTCCAGGCGCTGACAGTCGAGGCGGCCCTGACCGGGAGGCGGGAGCACATCTACCACGCGGCGATGATGGATCCGCACACGGCGGCCGAGCTGGACCTGGGTCAGATACGCGATCTCGTTGATGAGTTAATCGCGGCGCACGGCGACTGGCTGCCTGAATATAGCGTCTAGCTCGACAAGCCGGTTGGGCGCAGGGGAAGAGGGCTAAGCGGTGGTTATCTCAATTGGACCAAACATTCGGGTTTGATGGGCCTGGGCTTCGCGCCGTTTGATCAACTCCAGCAGGGCAAGCAAGGAGACGGCGATCTCCGTCCGATCGTGGGGGTTGGCTAATATCTCGGCGAAAAGAAAGGGACGGCCGCGGCCCAGAGAGTGGCGCAACTTGCCCATCTGGTCCTCGATCGTTAGTTGGCGAGGCCGCACTACTTCGAGCGACTCTTCCATCGTCTCCACGCGGGCCAAAACCGCTCTCATGGCCTCCAGTAGCGTCTCGGTATCCACGCCTGACAGATCGAGGTGGCCTTCCAGGCGCGGCGGCGGCGCGACCCGCAGATAGGTGCGCAACCCGCGCTGCTGTCGTTCGTCCAGCCACTTGGCTGCGCTCTTGAACCGCTTATACGCTTTCAGTTGCCGGAGCAGCGCTTCGGCCGGGTCTTCTTCCTCTTCCTCATTGAGTGGGACGATCGGTGGCCGGGGCAACAGGGCGCGGCTCTTGATCAGCAAAAGTCGCGCGCCAATGCTGATGAAGTCGATCAGGCTCTCGATCTGACCTTCGCCCATCTGCCGCACCTGGGCCAGATATTGGCCCGTCACCTGAACGAGCGAGACGGCAGTAATGTCCAGTTCCTCGCGCTCGATTAAATGGAGCANGAGGTCCAGCGGGCCGTTGAAAACGGNGAGTTCAACTCGATAGGTACTCATCGCGGGCGCATCACGCAGTAGACAAAGCCGTTCATCTGCACCAGATCTGTCGTCTCATAGCGCTGGCCGATGACGTCAAGGACGGGGCCGGGGTAAAACTGGGCGCGCAGCACGACGGTGTCAAACGCTTGTCCATCCAACATGGAGAGCATCTCGGTCAGATCGACGGCATTATTATTGTAGAGGTTCAGTAGCTGCGTCGGGTTCGTGACCACGTCGCGGCCGATGAACAGATTGAACCCGGCGTCCTCGCTGAAGGCTGGGGTATTGCCCTTGGCGATGAGGGCAGCGATCTGCTTTCCGGCGGCCGTGTCGCTGGCGTTGGGCGGCCGGCCCAGCAAGGAGACTCCGGCCCGGTCGATGTAGGGAATGGCTTCGGGCGGCCGGGCCGCCGAGCAGGAAGTTTGCGGGGCGATCATGACTTCTGTCGGCTGGCCCAAAGCGCGCGCGATGGCGGCCAGGACGGGCGTNTGAGTGGGCATGTGAAAGACCAAACTGGCTTGCCACAGGTAAAGAATTCCGATAATCGACGGCAGGAGGATGCCGACCCATCGCGCCCGATCGGCCGTCCCNCAATCGCGCGCCCTTGCCCAATCCAGCAGATGGTGAAAAGCCAAACCCGACAGGATGCAGGCGGCGGCGATCGCTGTCGCGAAATAGGACTCGCCTGCGCCCCACTTGCCGGCCGTAACGGAGTTGACGGTCGCGGCGATGAACCATATGGCGTAGATCGACAGGCGAGTGGCATAGAGTTGATAAATGGCGTAGACGGCCGAGACGATGATGATCAGCGTGTGCAGCCTGAACCATTGGCGAAATAGCCCCTCGGCTTGGCCAGGCACAAAGGGGTTGAGGTTGGCCGTCACCGTATTGAGCATCCATTCGCCATTGGTGGCGACATTGATGCCCAGAAAGATCAGTCCCGTGACGGCCGCGAAAGGCACGGCCCAGATGATGGCCCGCCGGGGGCCGCGCAGGAAAAGAAATATGAAGACCGCGGCCACCGTGGCGTAGGCCAGTTGCTTGGTATAGCCGGCGGCCAGAAGCAGGACCATCACCCCCAGCAGGGACCAGTTATAATTGCGGCCGTCCTTCTCTTCGCGCTCAATCGTTATTGCCAGCAGGACGACGGCCAGCGTCTCGAACATCACCATGAACATATGCTGCCGGAAGAGTGGGCCGACGTGATAAACATAGTTCGAGGCCAGAAAAGCCANGCCCGAAATCGCCGCCACCCAGTAGCGTCGTTCGGGGCGTGAAGGTCGGCCGCGGGCGACGGCGTAGGCGATGGCCACGGCGGTGATGATCGTTCCCAGGAAGCTAACCAGCCGGCCGGTCCAATACTGCGGGCCAAACAGCCAGACGAGGGGAACGATAACAACGTGGAAAAGCGGTGGGTAGTTGGAGGAATAGAACGGATATGTATCGTTGTCGCGGTACGGCCATTCGCCCCGGCTGAAGTAGACCGTATCCATNAACTCGAATCCTTCGCCCTGGTCGTAGTCGAATGGAAAGCGAAACAACTCGACCGCATAGATGANATAGACGATCAAGTANCCGATAAANGCCAAAAGCGCGAGACCTATGATTGCTCTAGGAAGCCAGTTCAAAGCTTTGTGCCATGCGGGCTGCCTGGTCATCGAATCCGTAGAAGTCATGTGGAGATGTTAGCGTGAGAATTGTTGGGAAGAAATGGCCGGCAGGCGCGGCGCGACTACCTCAGGCGGGACGATCTCCCAGTGGCAAGAGCGNCATCCCGACAAGGGCGAGCACCCCGGCTATCAGGATCGCTCGTCGCTGGGCCGGGCCGATCCCTTGAAATTGGCCCGCGCCAATGAGATCAATGGCGAACATGCCGATGATGCCCCCCACCCCTAGAAGAATGAATAGCAACCCTAATTGACGTTTGGTCACCATATTGGCGACAACTATAACACTGGGCAGGTTCTTGTACAATTTGAGCATCCGCGCCGGTCGGCATACAATACCGTCCGGTCGAAGGTGACCTATCGTTATAGTCATGATTGTCAGATTATCTGCAACCACCCGCCGACAGCCGGCGCTCATTCATGAGGAACCTATCACCCGACGACGCATTTCTCGTCTAATTTGGCTGCTCTCTGTTCTGTCGTTNTTGTTTGTGGGATGGGTGTTGTGGCGCTATGGCGTTGCGGCCGACGCGATACTGCGCTTGCCGTCCTGGTTCATCGATCTACTGGGCTTGTTGACTGCCGCGGGCTTGCTTACCCTCGCTGTCCTGTGGGGCGTTGTCTTTTGGCAGCACCGGCTATTGCGAGTCGATAGCGATTTTCCAGGCCTGTCGATTGACGAACTATACGCCCTTAGCCCGCGAGCATTTGAACATTACGTGGCCGAGTTATTCGCCCGACGCGGTTACAAGGTGGAAGTGCGCGGCCGCGCTGGCGATCTGGGCGTGGACCTGGAANTGACCCAACAGGACGGGCGGCGGGCTATCGTCCAGTGCAANCGCTATCGCCACCCGATCGGGCCGGAGATCGTCCGCGAGTTGCTGGGGACGATGCTCCATGAGCGGGCAGCCCACGGCTTTCTGGTGACCACGGCCGAGATCTCGGACGGGGCGCGAACGTGGGCCGCCGACAAGCCGATTACGTTGATCGATGGCGCAACCCTGGCCCGCCTTGGATCGGAGACGTCGGGCAAGTAACGGACTGTCTTAGGCAACTGTTGGCTCCTTTTGCCGCGTGATGGCTCAACCCCCTCTTATTAAACGTGAATATGACTACCCAATTGATTTTCATCCGCCACGCCCAGAGTACGTGGAACGAGGTGCGCCGCTGGCAAGGGCTGGCTAATCCCCCATTGGCCGAGGCCGGACGACGACAGGCCACGCTGCTCGCCCAGCGATTGGCCAACTGGAAGATCGATCGTCTGTATACGTCGGACCTGACCCGCGCGGCCGAGACGGCCGAAATCGTGGGCGCTGCTCTCGGCGTGAAGCCGATCCCCGATTCCCTCTGGCGCGAGCGTGGATTTGGCGCTTTGGAGGGCTTGACCTCAGAAGAAATAGAGGCGCAATATCCCGAGGCCTGGGCGTCGCGCATGGTGGGGCCCATTTCCGGTGTGCCCGGTGCCGAACCGCAAGCCAACGTGATCGCTCGCTCCATTGCCGCCTGCACCAACTTGCTCACCCACCATCAGGGAGAGACGGTCGCGGTCGTNAGTCATGGCGNGATGATCCTCACGACACTNGTGAACCTGTTGGGCTTGCCCCCATCCGGCCATTCGCTGCTCGTTGTCGGCAGCAACACGGCCATCAGCCGAGTCACTATTGAAAACGGCCACACGCGCTTGACCGGACTGAACGACGCAGCCCATCTGGAGCTTTTGAACGACTGAGTGGTGGGCGCGCACATCCGGCGTGCTATACTTTCCATGTGCCCATGACGTTTAATCCCCCGCCTCCGCCGCAATACGTCGATTACCGGCGACACGTCGACGAGATAGTCGCTGCCAGTATTGCCGCGGCCGATGCCGATCAGGCGGTAAGCCAATATCTTAAGAAAGAGGGTCGGACGCTCACCATTGGCCGCGATCACCAGGTCGAGACCATTGATCTGGATCAGGGCCGAGTTTTTCTGGTGGCTTCGG
This sequence comes from Ardenticatenia bacterium, assembly GCA_014237545.1. Lineage (GTDB taxonomy): Bacteria > Chloroflexota > Anaerolineae > Promineifilales > Promineifilaceae > Promineifilum. The sequence goes on from JAACJX010000390.1 coordinate 10,276, forward strand.
GCAAAGCGGCTCTGCCGATGGCGCGAGCCGCGTTGCGCGTTCTGGGAGACGATTTGGAAGCCGGCATTGTTATCACCAAGGATGACGGGCAAACGATCGCTGACCCAGTCGAAGGTGACGAGTTCTACGGGCGACCGATAAGAATTATCCCGGCCAGCCATCCTGTGCCCGACGAGCGAAGCGTGGCCGGCACCAAATCGGTCGTTGAAATGCTGTCCGCCGCCCGGCGGGAAGACGCCGTCATTTGCCTGATCTCTGGCGGAACGTCATCGTTGTTAACGCAGCCGTTGATGCCGCTGGAAGATTGGCGAAAGCTGATCGAGCTGTTGCTGAAGAGCGGTTGCACCATCAATGAGCTGAATGCCGTGCGCCGCTCGGTGGACCGCATCAAGAGCGGCGGGCTGGCCAGGGCCGCAAGTCCAGCCACATGCTATGGACTTATTCTTTCCGATGTCGTCGGGAATCATATGAATGTGATCGGCTCTGGACCAACTGTTCCCGAAGAAGATCTCGTCGTGGGGGCCGTCCAGGTTTTGGGAAGATACGACATCGCCCGGCAGTTGGAACGGGAAGAGTGGGGGCGGCTGGCTCTGGCGCTTAACCAGGCTCGATACCTGCATAAATCCCCCCGGCCGACGGTGCGAAACTTCATTGTCGGCGACGTGCGGGGCGCGGCTACCGCGGCCCTGGTGGCGGCGATACGCATGGGCTTTGTTGGCCAGTTACTGACGGTCCACCTGGACGGGCAGGCACGGGAGATCGGCCGCCTGACGGCGGGTATTGCCCGCGACTTGCCGCCCGGTCAATGCCTGGTCATGGGCGGCGAAACGACTGTTGCCGTCAGGGGAAAAGGGCGTGGCGGCCGCAACCAGGAGCTGGCGCTGTCAGCCGCTCTGGCGCTGGAGCGGCAGCCACATGTCGCTGTATTCAGCTTCGCGACCGATGGTGAGGATGGACCGACGCCCGCAGCCGGCGCGGTCGTGACCGGCGAGACGGCCCGCTTGGCTCGTTCCTATGGCATTGATCCCATCGCCCACCTGATGGACAACGGCAGCTACACATTTTTCTCTCGTCTCGATGAATTGAGTCGCGGACGGGCGGAGCCACATCTGATTGTTACAGGGGCGACGGCGACCAACGTCAATGACTTGATCGTGATATTGTCATA
>JAACJX010000017.1 GCA_014237545.1 Ardenticatenia bacterium
AAAGCTCATAGGTCACTCTTGTTCGATTGCTTGACTATGATAAGGATAGCAGCCGGGTGAGTAGTCAGGTAGACCGAAGGGCTTATGAGGTGGTATAAGTAGCAGCTAATGGCTATACTCGGTGTGGCTTGGCCATTCGTGGCTGAGCAGGAAAGGCAAGCTAACAGCTTGCGCAACAGGAAGAAAATGATTGACCTCAACAAGCTCCAAATATTAACCGTCGTGGCCCGCGAGGGCAGCTTCAGCGCCGCGGCCGAGCGGTTGTTCGTCACCCAGTCGGCCGTCAGCCAGCACATCAAGGACCTTGAGGCCGGTCTGGGGCGGCCGCTCTTCCGGCGCGGGCGGCGCGGCGTGGAACTGACGCCCCACGGCGAGGTGCTCCAGCGCTACGCCCGCGACATCTTCACCCTGGTGGCCCAGGCCGAGGCGGCCCTGACCGACGTGGCCCACCTCAGCGAGGGGCGGGTCAGCATCGGCGCGACGCCGGGCGCGGCCGTCTACCTGGCCCCGGAGTGGATCAGCCGCTTTCGCGAGCAGTACCCGCACCTGACCGTGGCCCTGCAGACGGGCGTCACCAGCCAGATCGTGGCCGACGTGCTGGCCGGGCGGCTGGACATGGGCCTCATCGAGGGGGAACTGGACGCCTATGCCGGGGAGGGGCGGCTGGCCGCGTGTGACCTGGCCGAGGTGGAGCAGTGGGTCGTCGTCGGACGCGATCACCCGTGGGCCGAGCGGCCGAGCGTGCGCCTGGAGGAGCTCCACCGGCGGCCGATGATCATGCGCCAGCCGGGCAGCCAGAGCCGGGCGTGGCTCGACGCGGCGCTGCGGGCGCGAGGCGTGTCGCCAGTGGTGGCCACCGAGTTCGACAACCTGGAGTCGATCAAGCGCTCGGCGGCGCAGGGGAGCTGCCTGACGGTGCTGCCGGAGTACGTCATCCGCGCCGAGACGGCCGCCGGGACGCTGCGGGCTATCCCGGTGGAAGGGNGGCCGCTGTGGCGGACGCTAAAGCTGGTGTGGGCGGCCGANACGTTNTTNAGCCCGGTGGCGCGGGCGTTCCTGGAGGAGCTGGCGGAGGAATTTTCGGCGCTCCGCGCGGTTCTGCGGCTCCAGGGGGAAGGGGGGTCAGCGCAAAACCAGCCGGTAGATCGGCCCGTTTGACTGCGTGTTACCGATGTAGAGCTGGCCGCGGACGTCTTCGCCAATGGCCGTGATCAGCCCGTCCACGTCGGCCTGGCCCAGGCGCGTGCTGTTCCAGGCCCCGTCGACGAACGTCATCGAAAAGACCTGTTTTGAGCAGGCGTCGGAGTAAATGAACTCGCCGGCGCTGGTCCTTTGACGTGTAAAGCGGCCGGCCATGATGGCGCAATGGCCGTCAAGGTGGGCCAGATAGGCGGCCGGCTCGACAAAGACGGGGCTGCCGGCGCAAACGGGGTGATTTTGATAGGGGGTATACGGCGCCGGCCCCTCGCGGCACGGCCAACCCATGTTCGGCCGCGACCCGTCCNCCGCGGCCACGCTGATCTCTTCCCACGTGTCCTGGCCAACATCGCCGATGAACAGGCGCTTCGTCGAGTGGTCGAGGTCGAAGCGGTAGGGATTGCGCAGGCCCATTACCACGATCGCCGGCTCAATCAGGGCTGAGGCATCGCCCGCGGCCGTAGCCGGAACGGCGTCGACATCCAGCCGGACGATCTTGCCCTTGGGCGTGTCCAGGAGTTGGGCGTTCGGCGGGCTGGCATCGTCGCCTATGGCCGCATAGAGCGCCGCGTTGGTTGGATCGAAGTCCAGTTCGCCGCCCTTATGCCATAGCTCGAATTGCTGGAGCCGCAGCAGCCAGGTTTCGCTGGCCGGGTCGGCGACGTCGGGATCAACCGACACGCGAAACCGGGAGATGTAGGAGTAGATGGCNTTCCCTTCTTTGCCGGTGTAGAAGACGTAGAAGAAGCCGTGGCCCGGCGAGGTCGGATCGGCATAGCCCGGGTGGAAGGCGATGTCATACAGGCCGTACTCGCCGGGCGAGGAGATGACCTTGGTCGCCAGATTGAGGAAGGTCGTCTCGCGGCCGTCGGGATGGAGAATCTGGATGCGGCCGCCGCGCTCGGTGACAAAAATGCGCTCGTCGCCCGCGTGGGTAATGCCGGTGACGACGTAGAAGCCCGCGCCCACCGGCTCGACGTCGAAGGCGCGATTGCTGGTGGTCAGGGGCACGTAGGCGGTGTAAGTCTGGTTCTGGGCTGTGGCTCGCTGGGCCAGCAGCAGGGCCGCACACGCGAACAAGGCCAGCACGAGCGCGCGAACATGGGTGGAAGGGGATTTAGGGCATTGATATAGGGAATTCATGGGAGGTGCTCCGCTGAGAATTATCATACCCTGCAGGGGGATGGTCAAGCATTGGAGTAGGGGCAGACCTCAATGTCTGCCCGGCCAGGAGAGGGCAGACACACGGGTCCGCCCCTACCAGGGCTTTTTCATTGCCGATAGTTATCGGGCGATTTACAATGACATTTACAAAGGAGTAAGAATTTCTTTATGAGCACTATCCGCTGGGGATTACTCTCCACCGCCAACATCAACCGCCGCCTGATCCCCGCCATTCGCGCCTCTGNACGGGGCGAGCTGGTGGCCGTGGCCAGCCGCCGCCAGGCTGCGGCCGACGCCTACGCCGCCGANTGGGGCATCCCCCGCGCCTTCGGCAGCTATGAGGCGATGCTCGCCTCGGGCGAAGTGGACGCGATCTACATCGGCCTGCCCAATCACCTGCACGCCGAGTGGACGGTGCGCGCGCTGGAGCACGGCATTCACGTGTTGTGCGAGAAGCCGTTCGCCGTGTCCCTGGCCGAGGTCGACCGCATGCTGGACGCGGCCCGCGACAACGGCCGCGTGCTGGCCGAGGCGTTCATGTACCGCCACCACCCGCAGACGAAGATCGCCGGNGANTGGGCGCGGGGCGGCAAGTTNGGCGATATCAGCGTCATGCGCGGTGTTTTCAACTTCGCCATGGGCAAGCGCGACAACATCCGCTTGGTGCCGGAGTGGGGCGGGGGCAGCCTGTGGGACGTGGGCGTCTATCCCCTGAGCCTGGCCCAGTACTTCATGGGCGGCCCGCCGGTGTGGGTTTTCGGCGACCAGTGGGTCGGCCCCAGCGGCGTGGACGAATCATTCACCGGCACGCTTCACTATAGCANCGGCGCGATGGCCCAGATCAGCAGCGCCTTCCGCACGCCGTGGTATACCCATTTCGATGTGATGGGCACNGCCGGGCGGCTGGTNCTGACGCGGCCGTTCACGGGCACGGACGGGGACGCGCGGCGGCTGACNTTCGTCGGGCCGGACGATNTCGANCAGGAGATCGCCGTNCCGGAGCAGGAGCTCTACATCGGCGAGGTCGAGGATATGCACGACGCTATCCTGACCGGCCGGCCGCCTTANATCGGATTGAACGAGACNCGCGACCACGTGCGGACGGTGCTNGCCCTCTACGAGTCGGCGCGCCGCGGCGAGCGGGTCTACGTGGACGAGATCACGGCCTGAAAGAANGAGNATCCGCNGATTTCGCAGATTTTNAAAAGAAACCTTTNCNCGATTGTGCCATCTNTAAATANTCGATCGGTGCCCATAGGCNAGGAAAAACTGACCCTGCCGGAGANNCGCCGACTNCGAGCTATGNTGNGCGCCAAGCTGATTAATCTGCGTCATCTGCGAAATCTGCAGTTTCTCACACCTCTTGACACTGCAACTATTCTTGATAAAAAAGTAGTATAATGATCGCAGGGTGGNNGCTCGGCCGCCCGCGCCGGCCGCAGGGGAAAGGANGGACACCGGCGCAACGATNAGCAAGGACGGGTCAGTCGGCGGGAGGTGGCCTATCATCGCAGCCATCANGGTGGCATATTGGCCTGAAAGCAAATAGNAANTGATTGCACCGATCTGTCTCTGTGTCGGCCGGCGCNCCCGGCCTCTGTTTCGCTGTCGTGTCTNATCATNCAACCNTTCGCCTTGNCCGCTGGGGCGAGGCCAAGCCTTAAAAGGAGAACTCCTATGACCCACAAAATCCCGCGCGTGCTCGCGCTGGCCGTCGTCCTGCTGCTCGGCATGACGATGGTCGGGGCGGTGGCGGCCGACCACACGCCGAACCCGTCAAGCGTGACGATTGTCGGCA
>JAACJX010000535.1 GCA_014237545.1 Ardenticatenia bacterium
CTGGCCGTGGGGAAAGTGACTGTGGCCGAAGCGGAGATGCTGCTCAATGCCCTGGGGCAGAGCCAGACGACGGCCCCCGAACCGGATCCAGTGCNGCTGAANGCNGCCGAGAAGGANGCCGGTGGAACCTGGACTGGTTTTTTNANGGGCGTGGNNTNTGATCCNGCCTGGCCGCCCCGCCCGCCGCGGCCGCCGCGNCCGCCGCGCGTTCCCCGNCCNCCNCGACCNCCNCGNCCCAGNCGCNGCCGNCGCGCNGACGTNATCGACGAGGTCATNCGCCTNCGNAANCACGGCATNGACGCNGNCTACCTGAACAAGATGCGCGCCGCGCTGGGCGACATCAGCGTNGAGGACGTCATCGCCCTGGGCATCCACAACATCGAGCCGGAGTACGTGCTGGAGATGCGCGANCTGGGNCTGGACCTGACGGTCGATGACGTGGTGGCCTTCGGCATTCACAACGTGGACGCGGCGTTTGTGCGCCGGGCGCATGAGCTGGGCTTCGACCACCTGACGCCNGACGACCTGGTNCAGATGAGCATCCACAACGTCGACGCCGATATGATCGCCATGCTCCACAAGGCCGGTCTGACCGATCTGACGGTNGACGAGCTGGTGCAGATGAGNATCCACAACGTCGACGCCGAGTTCATCGACATGATGCGCCAGATGGGNATGGTTGATATCTCAGCCCATGACCTGACGGCNATGAGCATCCACGATGTNACGCCGGAGTTCGCCGCCGGGATGAAGGCCGCGGGCTANCCNGACCTGNCGGCCGAGGAGNTGATGCGCNTGCGCATCCACGACGTCGATGGCGANTACGTCGAAGAGTTGCGCGGCATCGGGCTGGANGAACTGACGGTGGATGANCTGGTCGCCCTGCGNNATAGCGAGGTGGANGCGCAATTCATCGAAGAAGCCCGCCAGGCGGGGCTGGTCGANCTGTCGGCCGAGCGGCTGCTNNAGATGAAATTCGANCGCCGCTAGCGNAGAANCCATNCCCCAATTTTGCGGNCGACGCCGGTNTGGNGANAAACNCACCCGATCGNCGTCGTCCGCCTTCCNTATCTNTNNTGNGTAATNCTACNTAGCTCTTGACATCCNGNCNGACTCCANTACAATACAGGNCGCCTGCTCATGCTCCACTCATNATTCTTCATTGCGGCCGCATGATATGTGACACCCTGGCCGGCGNGCGCCGGAGGGCGAAGGGCGGTCGCCAGGNAGTTATCAANTCCATTTATCCGGGAGGATATAATCATGACTCTTAGTTCACCGAAGATGATCACGTGGGTGATCGCTCTGATTCTTGGCGTTGTCGGCATTCTGGCGAATCTCGTCGCCCTGCCTCTTGTGTCCGCGACCGTCGGCTTTTGGCTGCTCGTTATCGCTTTCTTGCTGCTGGTGGTCGCCAGCGCGGTTAAGGGACTCTAACAGGCCTATCNCCGGCGNCCGGCCCCGNCCAGCCCTGCGGGGCGCGGCCGCCGGANGAGACGCAGACCGGGTNTCGTCGTGGACTTTCCGCGGCGGCACCCGGTTTTTTGTTGCCAGTCTAAAGAGGGCGGGATAGAGGCCGCGTTTATTTTTGAGCGACTGAAAAAACCAACCTGGGCCGGCAAGCGCAAATCACTGGGACAATTCCTTCAAAATATTCAGATCGGTGATGACGATGTTGTGTCGGTCGAAGCGAATAGCCCCGGCGCTCTCCAGTGAGCGCAGCGAGCGGCTGATCGACTCCGACGTCGTCGCCAGGTGCGTGGCGATCAGCGCCCGCGTCACCGCCGGATGGGCCAGCGCCGGGTTCGCCACCTGCTGCAGCAAAAAGCGNGCCAGCCGGGCCGTCACCGGCCGCAAGGCCAGGTCTTCGGCCTGGGCCACGAGCTGCCGCTGGCGGGCCACAAGGCTGCGCACTACCGCCAGGGCCAGGGCGTGATCGGCGGCCAGCGCGGCGGCAAAATCGGCCGCCGGGATGACCCAGGCGCTCCCTTCGGTGATGGCCCCGGCCGAGATGGCATTGGGCGCGCCGTCCAGCGCGGCCAGGTCGTTGAACGTGTCGCCCGGGCCGAAGATGCGCATCACGTACTCGCCACCTTCGGGCGACAATTTAAAGGCCTTCACGCGGCCGCGCTCTAGCAGCCACAGCCCGGCCGACGGCTCCCCCTCGATGAACAGCGTTTCGCCCGGCATGAACGGCCGCGTAACGGCGCGGGCGGCCAGTGCCTCGATTTGCGCCTCGGCGGCGTGGGCGAAGTAGGGCAGCCGGCGCAGGCGGCCGGCCGTGGATGAGTCGAGCATTGGNGAACTATCCCGACAGACGGCGGATTTGGCAAGTAATAGCCGCGCCGCTCGATTTCCCTCTCCCCACGCCGACTTGATCTGGATCAAGGCCACCGGCGGCCGGGGGCGCTATCCTGTGTTCATCACATCCGGCTGAGAGATGAGACCTATGAACCAACAAGCGTGGTATCCCATCATCAACTATGACCTCTGCACCGGCTGCGCCGATTGCGTCATGGAGTGCCCGACCGAAGCGCTGGTCATGTCCGGCTGCCGGCCGGTGCTCATCCAGCCCGACGCCTGCGGCTATTGCGCCATCTGCGAGGCCGTCTGCCCCGAAGAGGCGATCGCGCTTCCCTACCGTGTCGTCGTGGAGAGCCGCTCATGACCGGACTGCCGGCCGCTTTCATCTCCGAAGACCTGGTGAACGCTGCCCTGCAGGCGGTTATCGATCCTGAATTGGGCATCAACATCGTCGATCTGGGCCTGGTCTATGGCGTCGAGACCGACCCCGCCGGTCATGTCACCGTCACGATGACCCTGACCACGCCCGGCTGCCCGCTCCACGCCAGCTTTGCTGAGGAGATCGAGGCAGTGCTGTGGCAATCCATCCCCGGCCTCAGCGGCGTAACGGTCGAGCTCGTCTGGGATCCGCGCTGGAGCCCGATGATGATCTCGGCCGCGGGTATGGCCCAGTTAGGTCTCGGCTGAGGCGGAGAGGCATTCGCAGATTGCGCAGATTTTTCAAAAGAGATGAGGCGATAATTTTGGTAATGGGTACTGGTTTTTCCGGAAGAGAGGCAAACGATGCATAGCGCCCATCCCACTATAAACGAATCGCGGCCCACCCAGGCTACCATGGCCCCGGCGGCCGTTCCGGCCACAAAAACGCAGTTGCTGGACAAGTACGTGTTGCCCAAGGTGGCCCTGACGGTCATCGCCCTTTCGTCCTTCGCCGGCACCTGGCTGACCATGTCCACCCACGGCGCGGGGTCATGGCTGCCCGTCCTGTCGCGCTGGCTCCATCTGGTCGCCCTCGGCTTGCTGGCCGGCGGGTACATGTGGAAGGGGCTGTTTGCCCAGCCGGCCCACCGGCCGGCGCAGACGGCCTACGTCGCCGCCTTCGTCAATGCCGAATTTGCTCGCTTCCGTCGGCTGGCCTGGGTCGCGCTGGCGGTTTACTTCGCCGGTGGGCTGCTGGATCTGATTCGCTTCAGCGGCCTGGGCGTCGGCTGGCCGGTGTGGGTGGGGGNGGCGCTNCTGGTGGCGGTCGTAATGNTTGTCCTGCACGAACTCTATACGCGCCGGCCCGACGACCCGCTGGCCGAGCGGCCGGAGGCGCGGCTGGTGATGGCCCTGTTGCTGCTCGACGCGCTCTTCCAGGCGGCGTTCGACGTAACGCTGTCGCAGGGCGGGGCGTGGTGGCCGCTGCTGGTGCGCTGGTTTCATCTGGCTGCGTTCTGCCTGTGGATCGGCGGCGCGACGTGGAACATCTTCATCGCCGTCCCCGCGGCGCGACAGACGATCGCCATCCCCGTCGTCGTGGCCGCCGGCCGGCAACTGGAGCGGTTCCGGGTGGCCGTGCGCCTTATCCTGCCGGCGCTCATCGCCACCGGCCTTATCCAGGCCTACCGCTACGTCGGCCTCAGCCCCGACGCGCTGCTCTATTCGCCCATTGGCCGGCTGGTGCTGGTCAAGATCGGGCTGGTGATCGTCCTGATTGGCGTATTTCTGACCTGCCCGTTGTGGCGCGCCTGCTCGCCCATCTCCGGTATGTGTAAACTCGATGAGTTATACGACGCCGGAACGTCGTACGACCGCGGAACGTCGCCCGCTCCGTCGNGGGCGTCTTCCTAATATAAGGAGAAATCCCTCATGGCTGTGACCATCCAGGCCTTGCCTGAAACCTTGATGCCCGACAANACGCTGGACAACCGCCACGGCGACTGCGCCTCGGGCTTCGTCCTGCTGCTGGAGGCGATCGATCGGCTCCGGCCCGGCCAACTGCTGGCCGTCATCAGCAGCGACCCCGCCTCGCGGCGCGAGTTGCGGGAATGGGCCGGACGCGCCGGCCATGATCTGTTGGAAGCTCGTGCCGANGGCCCGTTCTGGCGGCGCGAGTATCGCTATCTGATCCGCAAAGGAGGTAACGAATGAATCCCGCTGACGCTATTGTATTGGCCATGGCCGCCGCCGCGGCCGCCCGTTTTCGTCCCAACGCGTTTTACCAGGAGCGCCCGGAAGAGCAGACGTATCTGGCCTTGCGCCGCTACCTGGCCGAGCGCTTTCCGTCCGTACCGGCCGACATCCTCGATATCGGTCCCGGCTCGACCGAGCGCCAGGCGGCGTTGAAAGACGCGCTGCAACAAAGCGGCGCGGCCGATGATCCGCTTGTGCGACAGGGGGCAGCCCACGTGGCCCGGCTTGTGGCCGGCAACAACCCCTCGTCGGCCACGGCCGTCTTCTCGCGGCCCGATGCTTTGATTGAAGCCGCGGAAGTGATCGTTTAGATAAATTGATTGGAGGTAATTTTGTTATGAATGAAGAAACCGTGCTCGATATTCGCCCGCTGCCGCCCATCCAGCGCCACCCGTTGATCTTCAATACCTTCGAGTCGCTGGAGCCGGGGCAGGGGTTNGTCCTGGTCAACGACCACGACCCAAAGCCGCTCTACTACCAGTTCCAGGCCGANCGCACCGGCGAGTTCTCCTGGGAGTATCTGGAGCAAGGCCCGCGCGAGTGGCGCGTGCGCATCGGCAAGAATTAGTTCGTTTCCCGGCCGCGCCATGATACGCATCAAACGCGCCTACGAACCGCCCGCCCCGGGCGACGGCCGCCGCTACCTGGTCGATCGCCTGTGGCCGAGGGGCGTGGCCCGCGAGTCGCTGGCCCTCGACGGCTGGCTCAAGGATGTGGCCCCCGCCGACGAGTTGCGCCGCTGGTTCGGCCACGACCCCGCCCGCTGGCCGGAGTTCCAACGCCGCTACCAACGGGAGCTGGACGCCGCCTCGCCGGAGCTGATCCAGCCGCTGTTGGCCGCGGCCGCCGCGGGTGACGTTACCCTGGTGTACGGCGCGCGCGACGCGGAGCACAACAACGCCGTCGTCTTGCGCGACTACCTGCAAGCCCGATCACGGGAGCAACCGCGATGACCTCACGCCCGCTGGCCGCTCCCGCGCGGCGCTCGCGCAAGGCGCAGATGCCGCTGATGGCCCTGGCCGGCATCGCCCTGTTGGCCGGTTTGTGGGCCGGTCTGGCCCGCCTGGGGTGGGCTGTGCCGCCGCTGCCGGGCAGCCTCACCGCCAACCATGGCCCGCTGATGATCAACGGCTTCCTGGGCACGGTCATCAGTCTGGAGCGGGCGGTGGCCCTCGGCCGCAACCTGGGTCGCCGCCGCTNCCTCGTCGCGCCGGTGTTGTCGGCCGCCGGTGGAGCGATGCTCCTGGTCTCGTCCGAGCCGTGGCTGCCGCGGGCGCTGGCCGCGCTGTCGGCCTTGGCCCTGGTGGGCATCTTCATCACCATCTACCGCCTGCAGCCGGGGGCCGACCACGCCGTATTGGGGCTGGCGGCCGTCCTGTGGCTTGGCGGAAACCTCTTGTGGCTTGCCGGCTGGCCCATTCCGCGCGTGGTGCCGTGGTGGGCAGCCTTCCTGGTCCTCACCATCGCCGGTGAGCGGTTGGAGTTGGCGCGCGTTTTATTGGTAGGGCGCGGCGCTCGACAGACGTTCGCGGCCGCGGTCGGCATCTCGGTTAGCGGATTGTTATTGTCGCTCGTCGCGCCCGACGCGGGCATCCGGTTGGGCGGGGTGGGGCTGGCGGCGCTGGGGGTCTGGCTATTGCGCTATGACATCGCCCGGCGCACCATCCGCCGCCAGGGCCTCACCCGCTTCATCGCCGCCTGCCTGCTGCCCGGCTACGTGTGGTTGGTGGCCGGGGGGCTGCTGTGGGNNGTCTACGGCGCGTCGTATAGCGCCGGACCGGTCTACGACGCGCTGCTGCATACGCTGTTTTTGGGCTTCGTCATGTCGATGATTTTCGGCCACGCGCCGGTCATCATCCCGGCGGTGATGGGCGTGCGCGTGCCTTACATCCCGGCCTTCTATGCCCACTTGGCGCTGCTCCATGCCTCGCTGCTGGTGCGCGTCGCCGGCGACCTGTGGCCGTGGTGGGCGGCGCGGCGCTGGNGCGGTCTGNTCAACGAGGTGGCCCTGTTGTTGTTCCTGGCCCTGACCGNCGCGGCCGCCCGCCGGGATAAAAATANATGACANGCGGGGCAGGGGGTGGGCCGCTCAACAGTAGAGGGATTGGACGGGAACTGCCAGATGCCGTAACCCTCTGACCTGACAGGGCGGCGATAAAGGGGCCGGCCNGACTGTGATCAATGCGCCGGCCCGTCAGGTCTTTCTCAGCCAGGATCGTCGCCGGCGGCCGACGGCCAAGGCAAGGGTAAGATCGGCCGTTCGGCAAGGCCCCGCNGCCTTCACCGCTACCTCCATCTTGCAAATATATAGGGAACTGACGACGCTATTTCGCCACTCCTCCCGCGGGTCATATGACGCGCTCACCCCCTGTTCGTTTTTCCAAACGACCGGTCATAATGCTTGACAATACAACCGAAATCGGACACACTTAGAGCGGTTAAGCCGTTGCGAAAAAAATCCCCCACAGCGATCCCAATGTATCTCCCATTCGTTCGCTAGTCGGGGGGACCCTATTTCGATGCGTGGTTTAACAGACCCCATTAAAAGGAGCATAAAATGAAGAAGAGTCCGTTCAATTTGCTATTGGTCGTCATGGCCCTGCTGGCGATGATGGCCCTGGTGGCCTGTGGTGGCACTACTACCACAGANACCGTCGAGCCAACTACTGAGGCCGAAGCTCCCGCTGAGGAAGCTCCGGTCGAAGAACCTGAAGCCCCGGCCGAGGAAGTATCCGGCAAGGTCGGCATCGTGCTGCCCACGCGGGACGAACCGCGCTGGGTGCAGGACGAGACGGCCTTCCGCACCGCGCTNGAGGAAGCCGGCTATGAGGTGGAGATCCTCTTCAGCCAGGGTGACTCGGCCCGCGAGCGNCAGAACGTGGAAGACCTGATCACCCAGGGCATCCAGGTTCTCATCATCACCCCGCATGACGGCACGGCNGCNGCCGCCGCCGCCGANGCNGCCAAGGCCGCCGGNGTGAACGTCATCTCCTACGACCGCCTGATCCGCGACACGGACGCGGTGGACTACTACGTGACGTTCGACAGCATTGCCGTGGGCGAGCAGCAGGCGCAGTACCTGGTGGACAACGCCGAAGGCACCGACAACCCGCTGTATCTGTACGCCGGCGCGGCGACGGACAACAACGCGTTCATCTTCTTCGAAGGCGCGTGGAA
>JAACJX010000188.1 GCA_014237545.1 Ardenticatenia bacterium
CCCCGGCAATGGCAGCTCCGACTGCGGCTACTCCTGGATTCCGGTCTTCGGCCCCATCATCGGCGCCGTCATCGCCGCTTTGCTGTGGAACATTCTCGGCTGGGCCGCTCTCTAGTCCTCCTTTATTCCCGCGCGAAGCTCCCCGCCCGGTGCGGGGAGCTTCCCTCGANTNNCANCCACGNNAGGAGNACCCATGAAAAAACTNATNAATGCNGTNCCNGATGTNGTNAANGAGCANCTNGAGGGNATGGCNGCNGCCCANCCCGACCNNNTGAANGTNCANTNNGANCCGNANTANGTCTACCGCGCNGANGCCCCCGTGGCCGGCAAGGTNGCNATNATCTCNGGNGGNGGCAGCGGCCACGAGCCGATGCACGGNGGCTTNGTCGGCATGGGTATGCTCGACGCNGCCTGCCCCGGCGNNGTCTTCACCTCGCCCACGCCCGANCAGATGTANGAGGCGGCCAAGGCCGTCAANAGCGGCGCGGGCGTGCTCTTCCTGGTCAAGAACTATACCGGCGACGTNCTCAACTTCGAGACGGCGGCGGAATTGGCCCACGGCGACGGCATNCCCGTCCAGAANATCCTCATCGACGACGACGTCGCCGTGAAGGACAGCCTTTACACGGCCGGACGCCGCGGCGTCGGCACGACCGTCCTGGTCGAGAANATCGTCGGCGCGGCNGCCGAGGCCGGCTACAACCTGGATCAGTGCGCCGACCTGGCGCGCAAGGCCAACATGTACGGCCGCACGATGGGCATGGCCCTGACGTCCTGCACCGTGCCCGCCGCCGGCAAGCCCACCTTTGAGCTGGGCGAGAACGAGATGGAAATCGGCATCGGCATCCACGGNGAGCCGGGCCAGAAGCGCATGCCGCTGACGTCGGTCGATGAGATNACCGACATGATGGCCAAAGAGATCATCACCGATCCGGCCTACAGCCGCACCGTCCGCGAATGGGATCGCGACGCCGGCGACTGGTATGAGAAATCGCTGACCGACGAGCCTTTCAAGAAGGGCGACAAGGTCATCGCTTTCGTCAACAGCATGGGCGGCACGCCGGTCTCCGAACTGTATGCCGTCTATCGNAAGCTNGATGAGGTCTGNAAGGCCCACGGCATCGAGATCGTCCGCAATCTGATCGGCCCCTACATCACCTCGCTGGAGATGGCCGGCATGTCGATCACGCTGATGAAGGCCGACGACGAGATNTTGAAGTTCTGGGACGCGCCGGTNAAGACGCCGGGGCTGCGTTGGGGCGTCTGATCAATTACGAATTACGAATTACGAGTGACCGATAACGATTTTCTCGATATCTAATTCCTAATTTGTAATAAGGTTCTGGTATGACTATCGTAACCAAAGAGCAAATCGTTCGCTGGCTGGAGTTGACGGCCGAAGTCCTCAACGAGAACAAGGATTACCTGACTCAACTGGACTCGGCTATCGGCGACGCCGACCATGGCACGAACATGGATCGCGGCTTCAAAAAAGTCGCCGAGAAGCTGCCGACTGTGGCCGACAAGGACATCGGCAACATTCTCAAAACCGTGGGCATGACCCTCATCTCCAGCGTCGGCGGAGCCAGCGGGCCGCTCTACGGAACGTTCTTCCAGCGCGGCGGCATGGCCGCCGACGCCAAGGAAGAGCTGAACGACGAAGACTTGCTGACCATGCTGCAGGGCGCTGTCGATGGCGTGTTGGCCCGCGGGCGGGCGCAACCGGGAGACAAGACAATGGTCGACGCTCTGTTGCCAGCGATGACCGCCCTGAAGGCGGGCGTCGCGGACGGCAAGGGGTGCGTCGGCGCGATGGAAGACGCCGTCGCCGCGGCCGAGCAGGGTATGAAGGATACCATTCCGCTGCAAGCCCGAANGGGGCGAGCCAGCTACCTGGGCGAGCGGAGCATTGGCCACCAGGACCCGGGAGCCACATCTTCCTATCTTATTCTGAACGCGCTTCTCACGGCGCTGAAGGCCTGATATCAGGCTTCACTTTCCCTTACTAATCGCAACCGTTAATGGCGAGGAAATCTCGCTCTAGTACAAGCATTCCATATTAAAGGAGAACGGAAAAATGGCGGATTACGTAGCAGCAGTAGACCAGGGTACCACCAGTACTCGNTGCATGATTTTNAACCACAAGGGNTTGCCGGTNGGCATNCACCAGATGGAGCACAAGCAGATCTATCCNCANGCCGGNTGGGTCGAGCANGANCCGATGGAGATCTGGGACCGCACNCAGGACGTCATCAAGGGCGCGATGAAGAAGGCCGGCATCACGGCCAAGGACATCGCCGCCGTTGGTGTAACGAACCAGCGCGAGACCACGGTCGTATGGGACAAGAACACGGGCAAGCCGTACTACAACGCCATCGTCTGGCAGGACACCCGCACCGACAAGCTCATCAAGGGCTTCGAGGGCAACGTGGGCCAGAACCGCTTCCGCGACAAGGTCGGTCTGCCGCTGGCGACCTACTTCTCCGGCCCCAAGGTGCGCTGGATTCTCGACAACGTGCCCGAGGCCAAGGCTGCGGCCGAGCGTGGCGATGCCGTATTCGGCAANATCGACACCTGGGTGATCTGGAANCTGACCGGCGGCGNCAANGGCGGCGCNCACGTCACTGACGTCACNAACGCCAGCCGCACGATGTTGATGAACCTGAAGACGCTGGATTGGGACAAGGAAGTCGCCGANATCATGGGCGTGCCGCTCAGCATGCTGCCCAAGGTCATGCCGTCGTCGGCTGTCTATGGCCACACCACCGAGAGCGGCCCGTTCGGCGGCCGCATCCCCGTCGCCGGCGACCTGGGCGACCAGCAAGCCGCCACNGTNGGCCAGGCAGCCCTCAGCCCCGGCGAGGCCAAGAACACCTATGGCACCGGCTGCTTCATGATCATGAACACCGGCACCGAAGTTGTCCCCTCGAANAATGGTCTGTTGACGACCCTGTGCTACAAGTTCGGCGACAAGCCGGCCGTGTACGCGCTCGAGGGCTCGATCGCCATCACCGGCGCGCTCGTCCAGTGGCTGCGCGACAACCTGAACTTCTTCGATTACAGCCCGCACATCGAGGACTACGCCAAGTCCGTTGAGGACAACGGCGGCGTCTACTTCGTGCCCGCTTTCTCNGGTCTGTTCGCGCCCTACTGGAAGTCGGACGCGCGCGGCGCTATCGTCGGCCTGACCCGCTACGTCAACAAGGGCCACATCGCCCGCGCCGCCCTNGAGGCGACCGCCTACCAGACCCGCGAAGTCCTGGATGCCATGAACGCCGACTCCGGCGTGCCGTTGAAGGCCCTNAAGGTCGACGGCGGTATGGTCTATAACGACACCCTCATGCAGTTCCAGGCCGACGTCCTCGGCGTGCCGGTCATCCGGCCGCAGGTGGCGGAGACCACGGCCCTGGGCGCGGCCTATGCCGCCGGTCTGGCTGTCGGCTTCTGGAAGAGCGAAGACGACATCCGCGAGAACTGGGCCATGGACAAGACCTGGGAACCCAACCCGGAGAGCAAGGCTTCGACCGAGAACTATCGGATGTGGAAGAAGGCTGTCACGCGCACCTTCGATTGGGTAGAGCACTAGGATTGAGGCGGCCGGCCGGCAGCGGCCGGCCCGCTTACCGGCAGCAAGACGCTGCTTACCTGCCGACTTAGCGCATCAGGGATCGGGCAGTGGGCGGCCNCAGCCCGATCCCTGATTGCTATCTCAGGGAGACCACTGTAGCGCCGATTGCCTAACCGGCGAAAGACACCGGTGGGGAAAACGGTGCTACAAGCGAGAGAAAGACACCGGTTAAGAAACCGGTGCTACAAGCGAGGATACGATGGCGTCATTTCATGCAGTCATCATTGGCGGCGGTGGAACGGGGGCAGCCGTCGCCCACGATCTTACATTGCGCGGGTATAAAGTCACCCTGGTTGAGCGCGGCGAGGTGACGTCGGGCACAACCGGCCGCCATCACGGCCTGCTCCACAGCGGGGCGCGGTACGCGGTGAAGGACAAAGAGTCGGCCGTCGAGTGCATCGAAGAGAACATGATCCTGCGACGGATCGCCCCCGGCTCGTTTGAACTGAACGACGGATTANTTATCGCCCTGACCGANCAAGAGGCAAATTATAGCCACGAATTTATTGAAGCCTGCCACGAGTGCGGCATCCCCGCCCGCCGGCTGACCAAGCAGGAAGTGCTGGCACGGGAGCCGAACGTCAACCCCAACGTCATCATGGGCGTNCAGGTTCCCGACGCGACGATGGACGCCATGCGCATGCCGTTGCGGTTCTTTGCCACGGCCAAGCACAACGGCGCGGTAATCAAGACCTATACCGAGGTGGTCGACTTCATCAAGCGCGGCAACGCCGTCAGCGCCATTCGCGTGCGCGACCACACGACCAACAAGGAATATGAGATCGGCGGCGACATCTTCATTAGCGCCGCCGGCGCGTGGAGCGGCAAGGTCGGCGACATGGTCGGCGTCGAGGTTCCCATCCGGCCCTCGCCNGGCGTCATGCTGGCCGTGCGCGGCCGGTTGTGCAACATGGTCGTCAACCGGCTCCATGCCTCGGGCGACGGCGACATTATCGTGCCGCAGCGGGCGCTATCGGTCATCGGCACCAGCTCGTGGGTCGTGGAGAACCCCGACAACCTGGGCCTGCCGCAGGACCACATCGACATGATGGTTAAGTATGGCTCCGAACTCGTGCCCGCCGTGCGCACCGCGCCGTTCCGGGCGGCCTGGTCGGCGGCGCGGCCGCTCATCGGCCCACGCGGGGCCGACACCGGCCGCGAGCTGAGCCGCACCTTCAAGTGCTTCGACCACGCCGACGAGGGGGTCGAGGGCTTTGTCACCATTACCGGCGGCAAGGCGACGACCCTGCGCGGCATGGCCGTGACGAGGGCCAACGTGGTCTGCCAGATGATGGGCATCGACATGGGGTGTACCACGCGCGAGTCCGTCTTGCTGCCGCACACGGCCTATTATTCTTAAACCGACCGCCGGCCGCTGACCACCGACC